>NZ_LMCO01000005.1:0-153368 GCF_001424825.1 Ensifer sp. Root31
GCTAGTCGATTGATTCCAACACTTGGTGCCCTCGTCTGACGGCTGCGATGATGTCGTCAGGGTCTGCTTTCCAGATGAATGGCTTGGGCTGTTCGTTGTGCTCTTTGATAAAGCGGTTGATGGCTGCCTGAAGATCAACAACGGAATGGAAGACGCCATTTYTCAGTCGTCGCCGGGTGAGCTTAGCGAAGAACCCCTCGACGGCGTTCAGCCAGGAACAGGATGTCGGAACGAAGTGGAAGGTCCAGCGTGGGTGCCGCGCCAACCAGGCCCGGACTTTGGGCTGTTTGTGTGTGGCGTAGTTGTCCAGGATGACGTGAACCGCCTTGTCCTTCGGCAACTGAGCCTCAATCGTGTTGAGGAAGCGGATGAACTCCTGATGCCGGTGGCGCTGCATGTTGCGGCCGATGACAGAGCCGTCGAGAACATTCAGGGCAGCGAAAAGTGTCGTGGTGCCGTGGCGCTTGTAATCATGGGTCATCGTGCCGGCACGACCCTTCTTCATGGGAAGACCCGGCTGCGTCCTATCCAGCGCCTGGATCTGACTTTTCTCATCGACGGAAAGGACAATCGCATGGGCCGGCGGCGAGACGTAGAGACCGACCACATCATGAAGCTTCTCGGCGAAAGCCTTGTCGTTCGATAGTTTGAAGCTGCGCCACCGATGGGGTGCGAGACCATGCTCATGCCAAATCTTGACGACTGAGGATGCCGCAATCCCCACAGCCTTTGCCATCGCACGAACAGTCCAATGTGTGGCTTCCTGCGTGGGCGGCTCCTGCGTCAGGGCCACAACCCGGTCGACAAGATCAAGCTCAAGCGGCGCAGTGCCGGGCGGGCGGCTCTTGTCGCGCAAAAGGCCATCCACGCCTTCGGTCATGAAGCGTTCCTGCCAACGCCAGACGCAGGTCTTCGACTTGCCCGTGGCCTCCATGATCGCGACGGTTCCGAGACCCGCGTCGCTCATCAAGATGATCTTCGCCCGCCACACATGCTTTTGCGGCGAACTGCCCGCCGAAACGATTGCGTTGAGACGAACCCGGTCGTCAGCGGAAACCTCAAATGTGATACCCGTGCGCATGCCAGATCGTCGCATATGCGCGCAAAAATTGGAATCCTAAATCGGACTCTTTTGTCTCGATCAAACCACTAGGCTCGTATGTGCATGGCAGGAATTGATGCGTTTTCTTCAGCTTTGGGTAACCACATCCTGAGTGAATCGGTGGATATGATGTTTGCCAAGCAGAATTGCCTTAAATACAATGTCAGAAAGCAAAACGTGATTTTGTCTATGCATGGTTGTAGAAGGCATCCGCCGGCCGTTGGTTTCGCAATACTAGGTTGAGTTTGGGAAAAACTCCCATGGGGCACCGTTTGAATGTTGCAATACAAGGCTTGGAGGCGGTGTTTTCACGAAATCTTTCGTTAAATCATCGCCTCTAAAAATCCGGAAAACCGGAGCTATGGGTTCATGACGCGCAATGAACGGGGCGCTCTCCCGACGGATGTCTATCTGTCGTCCGTGAGCTCGCTCTACGAACATCGCAGGACTCTGCTGATCGGCATGCTTTCGCATGTCGTGACTTTCGTGCTCGTCTATTTCAAGACCACCGACCCGCTCTATCTCTTCTGCACGGCCGCCATCGTTGTGCTCTGGGGGCTGCGCAACCTCGACATGGCGCGCTTTGATCGCCAGGATTTCTCCAACGCCGACCGAGCGATGGTCCGGAAATGGGAGAATCGCTACATTCTCGGCGGCGTCAGCGTGACGCTCACCTGTGGTATTGCCTGCGGCTACGCGATCGCCGTCAGCCGGGATTCCTTCTCGGAACTGGCCTGCATCTCCGTCACGCTCGCGTCGATGATCTCGCTGGTCGGGCGAAACTACGGCTCCGAACGGGCGGTGCTGCTTCTGTCCTCGTCCGCCTGCCTGCCGATCGTGATCGGGCTGATCACGCTTCAGGATGGTTTCATGCTCATCCTGGCGGTTCTGATCCTGCCATTCATCTTTTCGACCTGGATGATGGCCAACAATGTGCGCGCGTTTCTCTACGAGAACGTGCTGGCCGCCCGAGAAATCGCAACGATCGCCGGCCAGTTCGACGCAGCACTCAACAACATGACGCACGGGCTGCTGATGCTCGACCGCGACAACCGGATCGTCGTTGCCAACGAGCGCGCCTGCGCGCTGCTGATGCTGGGCGACAAGGCCGACCTGAGGGATCGGCTGCTGGATGACGTCGTGCGCCGCGGCGTCCGGCGCATGTCGCTCAGTGTCGAAGAGACGCGCGCGATCTCGCGGCAGCTCGACCTTCTGATCAAGGGCAAGAAGACTCAGGTTCTGGTGCCGGTCACCGACAACCTCTTTCTCGAGTTTTCCGCTGGGCGACACGAGAACGGTGAGGTCGTGCTGATATTCGAGGACGTGACCGCACGCGTCCAGGCCGACAGACAGATCCTTCAGATGGTGCGCTTCGACACGCTGACCGGCTTGCCGAGCCGCGATTACTTCGCCGAACTTGCCCACAGCGCTGTGGCGCTCGAAGGCAAGGAGGACGTCGAGGTCGGGCTGATGGTGCTCGACGTTGCCGAGTTCAAGCATGTCAACGACATGCGCGGCCACATCGTCGGCGACAGGCTATTGCAGGCGATTGCCGGGCGGCTGAAGACACTGGTCGGCAATACGGCGATCGCCGCGCGCCTGATGGGCGACGAATTCGTCGTCTTCTTCCCCAACAGGATGCATCGGCCGGATCTCGAAGAGCAGATGCGCGCGGTTCACGCCGGGTTGCGCGGTGCCTATATGGCGAATGGCTTTACCTTCAACGTGACCATGAGCGCCGGCGTCGTTCTCGTGCCGAGCAGCGCCTTCCGGCTGGAAGAACTCCAGATCAAGGCCGATCTTGCGCTGTCGGAAACCAAGGCACGCAACAAGGGCGGCTGCACCGTATTCGAAGAAGAGATGGATGCCCGCTATCTCGACCGCCAGAAACTGAAGAGCGATCTGCGCGATGCGATCAATGCTGGTGCCCTGACGCTTTCCTACCAGCCGATGTTCACGCCGAACGGCGCGCGTCTCGAATGCTGCGAGGCTTTGGCGCGCTGGACGCATCCCGAGCGCGGCCCGGTACCGCCGAATGTCTTCATCCAGCTTGCCGAGGAACTGGGGCTCGTCACCGAGATCACCCGCTTCGTGCTGGAGCAGGCGTGCAAGGATTGCATGGGCTGGCCCGGCGAGGTTTCCGTTTCGGTCAATCTGTCGGTGCTCGACCTGCGCAGCAACGACATCGTCACGGTGGTGGCGGATACGCTGCGGGCCACCGGGCTCGATGCTTCGCGGCTGCATCTCGAAGTCACAGAGAGCTGCCTGATGGATGAGCCGGCCAAGGTGCAGGCCATTCTCGGCGAGCTGCGTGACAGCGGCATAACGATCGCCATCGACGATTTCGGCACAGGCTATTCCAGCCTCAGCTACCTGGATGCGCTGCCGGTCAACATCATCAAGATCGATCGCTCTTTCGTGCGCAACATCCGCGAGGACTCGCGCCGCTTCAAGCTGCTGCGCGGCACAGCCAACCTCGGTCGTGCTCTCGGCCTGAAGATCGTCGTCGAGGGTGTGGAGACGGCGGATCAATTGCAGCTGATCAACGACTACCACTGCGCCGATCTGATACAGGGTTTTGTGTTCGCGGCCCCGATGCCGGCGTCCGCCATCGCGGCCTTCTGCAAGAATGGTGTCCAGAAACCGGTCACCACGCCGTCAAGCAAGCGTATCGCCTGACAACTCGCCACGTCGCCCGTCATTTCCTCCGCGATCCGCGTCCTCCATCCTCTTCCTTGCTCCGCCGCTTGTCCAAGATGGTGAGGTGGCGGGCTTAACCAATCGTTAACCATAAAACTTTACGAAATATTAAGGTTAACAATAGGTTAATCGTAATGTGTGCCATTTTGTTGTTGCTGCTGTGCCGACCGTCAATAGGTTAACGATCTGTTAACCATGAGGGTCAGGAAATGGGTGAAGGTCTTCACCGGGCGGAGCCTGGGAGTTTTTCTGAGAAGCTGATGCTTCTTCTCGATCGCGTCGAATACCGGCGGGTCGAGACGGGCGAGGACATGGAGGATATCGCCCGGCTCCGCTACAAGGCCTACAAGGCCGTCAATCTGATGGAACTCACCGGCTCGACCTTGATCGACGATCTCGATTTCGACAGTCACGCCTATGTCTTCGGTATCTATCTCGACGAGAACCTGGTCAGCACGGTGCGTGTTCATCACGTGACGCCTGAGCACAGGGCGAGCACGTCTGGGCTGATCTTCGGGCCCGAGATCGACGTCTTTCTCGACGCGGGCATGGTGCTGGTCGACCCCGGCCGGTTGGCTGTCGACCCCGATGTCACCGGCGACGAGATGCGCGCGCTTCCCTACCTGACGCTGCGCCCGGTGGCGATGGCATGCGAATACTTCACCGCCGACCGGTGCCTGACCGCCTGCCGGCCGCGGCATGCGGCGTTCTACAAGCGCATTTTTGCGTCGGAGACCGTTGTCGCCAAGCGCGAGAACCTCGGCGTCTACAATGCCGACGGTGCGCTGCTGGTTGCGCAGGTGAGGGGGCAGCGGCCCTCGATCCTCGATCGCTATCCGATCTTCGATTCGGAGCCGTTCGAGCGTCGCCTGATGTTCGCGGGCCGACAGGAAGTGCCGTTCGCGCCTTTGACGATTCTGCCGACGGCGCGGATCGCACAGAACGGTTCCGGCCGTTCCTATCCCACATCCGTATTCCGCTAGAGACGCACGCGGCATATCGCCCCAGGTGACCGGGCGCAGCGGCGGGTTTTCGTTGCGCCCGGGCCTGGCATTGTGTATGGGCAGCTAAAGGGCTTCCGTGCGGTTTTCCGCCAAAGCCGTTTCGTGGATCAAGGTTGAAGGGCGGCGAGGGCCAAGGGTCGGGCCGCAGCATTCTGGGAGAATTGGACGATGGCTGAGCATCATTCTGGACCGGTCGAAATGGGCGCTCCGATGGATTATGCGGAACACGAGAAGACCTACAATTTCTTCCTCAGTGCAACGAAATACCTCACGCTGTTCTGCGTGGCTCTGCTGATCGCCATGGCTGCCGCCTTCTTCACCACGATGGGCTTCTTCAGCTCGCTGGTGCTGTTCATCCTTATCAACGTCGCTGGTTTCTTCTTCCTTCGTTAATCGGCACTACTGACACGACTTGCCAGGGACAGGCCGGGTGGAGGCTTGCCCTTGGCTGCCGGACTCAAGGTCCGGATTGAAGCCGCATGACATCGACCGGGAGCGTCGATGGTCTTGCTTCGGCTGATGAAAGTTCGCAGCGCCTTGAAGCGTTCGTTGGAGAACGCGCGGCGCTTATCCTCACTGCGTGAGGGGGAGAGTGGAGGACAGGCTGAGCCTGTCTCCAGGGGAATGTGTGCTTTGCACATGGGAGGGCGCCTGCTCGCATGAGCGGCCGCTTTGCAGTCGGACAGGATGCCCGCATTCCAGCCTTGGCTCGATTGCGGCCAGGGAGGGGACTTGTGAGCGAAATTGTCTTTATTGCCAAGGAAACGGATCCGAACGAGGGTCGCGTTGCGGCATCGCCGGATAGCGTGAAGAAACTGAAAGGGCTGGGCTTCGACGTCGTCGTCGAGACCGGCGCCGGGTTTCTGTCGCGTATTCCGGATACAGAATATGAGAAGGCTGGTGCCAGGATCGGTGCTGTTGCCGATGCGAAGACGGCGGATGTCGTCCTTCGGGTTCGCCGGCCGAACAGCGCCGAAATCGCCGGCTATAAGTCCGGCGCCATCGTCATCGCCATCATGGATCCCTACGGCAACGAGGATGCGGTCGCCGAAATGGCCAAGGCCGGCCTTAGCGCCTTTGCGATGGAGCTGATGCCGCGCATCACCCGCGCGCAGTCGATGGACGTGCTGTCGAGCCAGGCAAACCTTGCCGGCTACCAGGCGGTGATCGATGCGGCCTGCGAATATGACCGGGCGCTGCCGATGATGATGACGGCGGCCGGCACGGTTCCCGCGGCGAAGGTCTTCGTCATGGGTGCCGGCGTTGCCGGCTTGCAGGCAATCGCGACGGCCCGCCGTCTCGGCGCCATGGTTTCGGCGACCGACGTGCGTCCCGCCGCCAAGGAGCAGGTGGCCTCGCTCGGCGCCAAGTTCATCGCCGTCGAGGACGAGGAATTCAAGGCGGCCGAAACCGCCGGCGGCTACGCCAAGGAAATGTCCAAAGAGTATCAGGCGAAACAGGCGGCACTCGTCGCCGAGCACATCGCCAAGCAGGACATCGTCATCACCACGGCGCTGATCCCGGGCCGGCCGGCGCCGCGCCTCGTCACGCGCGAAATGTTGAAGGCGATGAAGCCTGGTTCCATTGCGGTCGACCTCGCTGTCGAGCGCGGCGGCAACGTCGAAGGCGCCGAGGCCGGCAGGGTCGCCGATGTCGAGGGCGTCAAGGTCATTGGCCACCTCAACGTGCCCGGTCGGATCGCCGCATCGGCTTCCGGTCTCTACGCCAAGAACCTCGTGACCTTCCTCGAGACCATGGTCTCCAAGGAAACGAAGGCGCTGGCGCTCAACATGGAGGACGAGCTCGTCAAGGCGACGGCGCTCACCCATGGCGGCGCCATCGTCAATGCGAATTTCGAGCCGAAGAAGAAGGGGGATCTTTGATGGCGAACGAAGCATTGGAAAAAGCGCTCGATGCGCTCGACAAGGCGGTTGCCGCTGTCCAGCAGGCAGCGCTGAACCTTCCCGATGCCGCGGAAGCTGCCGGCGCGCTCGCGCACGGCGCCACCGGCGGCGCAATTGATCCGTTCGTCTTCCGACTGGCGATCTTCGTCCTGTCGATTTTCGTCGGCTACTATGTCGTCTGGTCGGTGACGCCGGCCCTGCACACGCCGTTGATGGCGGTCACCAACGCGATCTCTTCGGTCATCGTCGTTGGTGCACTGCTCGCCGTCGGCATCTCGGCCTCCGGGCTTGCGACCGGTTTCGGTTTCATCGCGCTCGTGCTCGCCTCGGTCAACATCTTTGGCGGCTTCCTGGTCACCCAGCGCATGCTCGCCATGTACAAGAAAAAAGACAAGTGAGGCCGGCCGATGAACGCTAACTTCGCAGCCTTCCTCTATCTCGTCTCGGGCGTGCTCTTCATCACGGCGCTCCGCGGCCTGTCGCACCCGGCCACCAGCCGCAAGGGCAACACCTACGGCATGGTCGGCATGGGCATTGCCATCGTCACCACGCTGCTGCTGGCCAAGCCCACCTTCGGCGGCTTCCTCTTGATCGTGCTCGGCCTTGCCATCGGCGGCGGTGCCGGCGCGGTCATCGCCCGCCGCATCGCCATGACGTCGATGCCGCAGCTTGTCGCCGCCTTCCATTCGCTCGTCGGTCTGGCGGCGGTGATGGTCGCGGCCGCGGCGATGTATGCGCCCGAGAGCTTCGGCATCGGCACGCTCGGTGACATCCACGCCCAGGCGCTGGTCGAAATGTCGCTCGGTGTCGCCATCGGCGCGGTCACCTTTACCGGTTCGGTCATCGCCTTCCTCAAGCTCGACGGACGCATGTCCGGCAAGCCGATCCTGTTGACCGGCCGTCACTTCGTCAACGCTGGCCTGGCGATCGCGCTCGTCGTCCTGGTGATCATGCTGGTCTTCACCCAGAGCACGACCGTGTTCTGGCTGATCGTCGCCCTGTCGCTGGCGCTCGGCGTGCTGATCATCATCCCGATCGGCGGCGCCGACATGCCGGTGGTCGTCTCGATGCTCAACTCCTATTCGGGTTGGGCCGCGGCCGGCATCGGCTTCACGCTCGGCAACCTGGCGCTGATCATCACCGGCGCGCTCGTCGGCTCGTCGGGTGCGATCCTGTCCTATATCATGTGCAAGGGAATGAACCGCTCGTTCATCTCGGTCATCCTCGGCGGCTTCGGCGGCGAGGCGGCGGCAGCCGCTGTTGACGATGGCGTCCAGCGCACCGTCAAGCAGGGCGCGGCCGACGACGCGGCATTCCTGATGGCCAATGCCTCCAAGGTGATCATCGTCCCGGGCTACGGCATGGCCGTCGCCCAGGCGCAGCATGCGCTGCGTGAACTCGGTGATCAGCTGAAGGCGGCGGGCGTCGACGTGAAATACGCCATCCATCCGGTTGCCGGCCGCATGCCCGGTCATATGAACGTGCTGCTCGCGGAAGCAAACGTGCCCTATGACGAGGTGTTCGAGCTCGAAGACATCAACTCGGAATTCGCCCAGGCGGATGTCGCCTATGTCATCGGCGCCAACGACGTGACCAACCCGGCAGCCCGCGACGACCCGTCGTCGCCGATCTACGGCATGCCGATCCTCGACGTCGACAAGGCCAAGACCTGCCTGTTCGTCAAGCGCTCGCTCGGCTCCGGTTACGCCGGCATCGACAACACGCTGTTCTACAAGGACGGCACCATGATGCTGCTCGGCGACGCCAAGAAGGTGACGGAAGACATCGTCAAGGCCATGAACCACTGAGGTTCCTTGCCATTCGGGTGAGCGACACAAAGGCGTCTATCCGTTGGGTCAAATGTTGGAAAAGAAAACGCCCGCCACATGGCGGGCGTTTTCGTTTGATGCGTCGAACTGCCGGCGAAGGTCGTCTTGCCGACTTTTCGTCATCTCGCCTTATCAGCTAGCCGGGGCGAGCGTCAGTTCGTCGACGCCGATCGCGATGTTCAGTCCTTCCTGGACCTGCACGTTAACTGGCTGCAGCATGAAGGCCTTGTTGGTACCGCCGCCGATCACCTTGGCGCCGCCGCCAACGGCAAGGCTCGCGTCGGCGCCGATGCCGTAATATTCACCGGCAAGCGCGTATTTGGTGATCGGAGTACCTGTCTTGGCCAGGACATCCCAGACCATCGTGCTCTTGCCGGTCTTGCCGATGTCGATGCCGATCTTGCGAATGGTGCCGGCATAGCTTGCGGCCGGCGCGCCGTTGGCGGGCCTGAAGGTGCACAGCAGGTTCTTTGTCGAGGTCAGAATCTGCCCCGTGCCGCCGTCGGAGCCGCAGACAAGGCGGCCGAGCGCGACATAATTCTGCGCTGCGGACGGGCCGGCGCAAAGGGCTGCCAGGGCCAGTGTCGCGATGAAGGTTTTCTTGATCATTGGCTCAGTCTCCGTTTTTCGTTCCTGGGCAAACGGATGGTGGCCGGGAAGGTTCCGTTCGTCATTGGAGGAGCAAATGGCTAATTCCTTAAATCGACATCGATTTATGGACAAAATTACGCAGCAGGTTCAGGGCGTTACGGCGTCCTTTACGCGTCATGCCGGACGCGCGGCGCAACGACGTGACGAAAAAACGAAAACGGCCGCGAACCGGTCGCGGGCGTTGAAACGGGAGAAGTGCTTTTCTCTCCTAAGAGGCTAAGCGGCTTTCACGCGGGCGAGACCTGCGCGCGCCGGCTCGTATTTCGGGTCGAGCTGCAGTGCGTGCGAGTAGGACTTCGCTGCCTTGGCCTTGTCGCCCTTGCGCTCGTAGACCAGCGCCTGGTTTGCCCAGGATTCGGCAACCTTGCCGTCGAGCGTGATCGCGGTGTTGAAGTCGGAGAAGGCATTGTCGTCATCGCCCTGGGCGACGTAGGAGATGCCGCGGCCGTTATAGGGCTCCGGCGAGCTCGGCGACAGCGAGATCGCCGTCGAGAAGTCTTCGATCGCCTGGCCGTGCTGGTTGCGGGCCTGGTAGATCAGGCCGCGATTGTGGTAGGCGCGCGGGTCGGTGGTGTCGAGCTGGATCGCCTTGTTGAAATCGTTGAAGGCGGAATCGAGCTGGCCGGCCTGGCGATAGAGATTGCCGCGGCCGATATAGGCGACGTCGTAGTTGGGGTTCAGCTGCAGCGCCATGTTGTAGTCGGCAAGTGCGGCCTGGGTGTTGCCCATGTTGCGGTGAACGAGCGCGCGGTTGGCATATGCCTGGTAGAAGCGCGGGTTGAGCTGGATCGCCTGATCGAAATCGGCCAGGGCGCGGCGGTATTCGCCTGCACGGCCATAGGCGGAGCCGCGGACGTTATAGCCCTCGGGGTCGCTCGGGTTGGAGGCGATCACGCTCGACAGCGATGCGATATTTCCCTGGGAGCCCTGTTCGCGCTCGACCTTGGCCATCGATTCCGGCCCTTCGGTCTGGCATGCCGACAGAAGCAGAGCCGATCCGAGGAGGAACAGGGCCGCAAGCTTCGGCTTGCGCTGGTGGCGGCGGCGCGCCTCTTGGGTGGTGAAACCGGCGACGTCCGCAGTCATGGCAGCAAGTGTCAAAGGTCGATCCCTCAATGCGACTAGGTCCGAAAGCCAACGGCTTCCCGTTCAAGGAGGCCGGCGAATTTCGCGGGGCCCCACAGCCGAGGCTACCAGGGCCTGCGGCAAACCGTCCGGCGTCAAGCGCCGCGACCGGCTACCGTTGCCGGCTGCATTGTCACGCTAGCCCGACGACGGAAAAGATGTCCATACCAAAAGAAAGGCGGCGGCGATATTTCGCCCCCGCCACGACTTAGATCGAAAAGTGTCGAAAAATCGACAAATTAACGGGCCACGAGGCCTTCGCGCTGTGCACGCTTGCGCGCCAGCTTGCGAACGCGGCGAACGGCTTCAGCCTTTTCGCGGGCGCGCTTCTGGGACGGCTTTTCGTAGAAATCACGCATCTTCATTTCGCGGAAAATGCCTTCGCGCTGCATCTTCTTCTTGAGAGCGCGGAGCGCCTGGTCAACATTGTTATCGCGGACAAGTACCTGCACGTGAAATCCCGTTCCTTTGGTTGTTTCGAGTTGTTGCCTCACGTCAGGTGTCGGAGGCAAAAAAAGCTACGTTCGCTGAGCCGAAAGCTCGACGATTGAAGGTGCGGATACCAGATCGTCAGCGGAAAGTCCAGCGAGGACATGAGGCTGTGCTGAAAAATCCGCAATGACGCCACGCTATGTGTATCATCGCGCCGCAGATGGTGTGATGCAGCGATGTCGCAACTCCGCGCAAGTCCGCCCGTTTGCGTCGCAAAAGAAACGTTGCGCAGGCGTCGGATTTGCGATTTCTAACGCCAACGAGAATGATCACCGGGGTTCATGGAGTAACAGGCGGATGCGCAAATATTCAGTTTTTGCCGTGGCGCGCGAGGCTTTGCGCGGCCACAAGGGATGGGGTCCGCAATGGGCCTCGCCCGAGCCCCGCAAGGACTATGATGTGATCATCATTGGCGGTGGTGGCCATGGGCTGGGCGCTGCCTACTATCTTGCCAAGGAGCATGGCATCACCAATGTCGCGGTGCTCGAAAAGGGTTGGATCGGCGGCGGCAACACCGGCCGCAACACGACGATCATCCGGTCCAACTATCTCTATGAAGAGAGCATGGACATCTACGAGCATTCGCTGAAGCTCTGGGAAAACCTGTCGCAGGACCTCAACTACAACGTCATGTATTCGCCGCGCGGCGTCATGATGCTCTCGCACAACATCCACGACCAGCAGTCGTTCAAGCGCCATATCAACGCCAACCGCCTCTATGGCATCGACAATGAGTGGCTGACGCCGGAACAGGCCAAGGCCTACTGCCCGCCGCTCGATATCGCCAAGAACGCCCGCTACCCGATCAACGGCGCAGCGCTGCAGCGTCGCGGCGGTACGGCTCGGCATGACGCGGTTGCCTGGGGCTATGCCCGCGGCGCGTCCGACCGTGGCGTGCACATCATCCAGAATTGCGAAGTGACCGGCATCCGCCGTGACGAGAACGGCCGGGTGACCGGCGTCGACACCAGTCGCGGTTTCATCGGCGCCAAGAAGATCGGCGTTTCTGCCGCCGGCCACTCGTCGGTGCTGATGGAAATGGCCGACGTGCGCGTGCCGCTGCAGAGCCAGCCGCTGCAGGCGCTGGTCTCCGAGCCGCTGAAGCCGATGTTCCCCTGCGTCGTCATGTCGAACTCGGTGCATGCCTATATCTCGCAGTCCGACAAGGGCGAGCTCGTCATCGGCGCCGGCACCGACCAGTACAATTCCTACTCCCAGACGGGCGGCCTGCAGATCATCACCCATACGCTGGATGCGATCTGTGAACTCTTCCCGATGTTCCGCCGCGTCAAGATGATGCGGCAGTGGGGCGGCATCGTCGACGTGACACAGGACCGTTCGCCGATCCAGGGTGTCACCCCGGTTCCGGGCCTGTTCCTCAATGCCGGCTGGGGTACGGGTGGCTTCAAGGCGACGCCGGGTTCGGCCAACCTCTTTGCGCACCTCATTGCGAGGGGCGAGCCGCATCGGCTGGCTGCCGGGCTGACGCTCGACCGTTTCCGCACCGGCCGACTGATCGACGAGGCGGCAGCTGCCGCCGTTGCGCACTGATTGCCAAGGATTTCGAGATGCTTTTGATCTATTGCCCCTATTGCGAAGAAGAGCGCTCCGAGCTCGAATTCCGCAATGCCGGTGACGCCCACATCGTCCGCCCTGCCAACATTGCCGAGATCAGCGACGAGGAGTTCGAGGAATTCTTCTTCCTCCGGCAGAACCCCAAGGGCCTGATCTTCGAACGCTGGCGCCATATCCACGGCTGCGGCCGCTTCTTCAATGCCGCGCGCGATACGGTCAGCGACCGGTTCTACACCACCTACAAGGCGGGCGAACCAAAGCCCGATGTTGCCGCCATTCTGAACAGCGAGCAGGACAAGGGAGCGGCACGATGAGCGGCACCAACCGTATTGCAGGTGCCGGCCGTCTGACGCCGGCGCGTACCGCCCGCTTCACCTTCGACGGACGCACGCTGACGGCGCTCGAAGGCGATACCGTCGCCTCGGCATTGCTTGCCAACGGCATCCATCTCGTCGGCCGCTCGTTCAAGTATCACCGTCCGCGCGGCATTCTTTCCGCCGGAGCCGAGGAGCCGAACGCGCTGCTCGATATTTCGCGCGATGCGGCCCGCCGCCAGCCGAACGTGCGCGCGACGGTGCAGGAAGTCTTCGATGGCATGAAGGTGGAATCGCAGAACCGCTGGCCGTCGCTCGCCTTCGACGTCGGCGGGTTCAACGACCTGCTGTCGCCGTTCTTTGCCGCCGGCTTCTACTATAAGACCTTCATGTGGCCGAAGGCTGCCTGGCACGCGATCTACGAACCCTTCATCCGCCGTGCGGCCGGTCTCGGCGTCGCGCCGACGGAAGCCGACCCGGACCATTATGCCAGTCGCTATGCCCATTGCGACGTGCTGGTGATCGGCGCCGGTGCTGCCGGCCTCTCCGCAGCGCTTGCAGCAGCCAAGGCCGGTGCCAAGGTGATCGTCTGCGACGAGCAGCCGGAAGTCGGTGGCGCGCTGCGCTATGAAGGCGGCACGACGATCGACGGCAAGGACGGCTGGGACTGGGCGCAGGCGACAGCCAGGGCGCTTGCCGCGATGGACAACGTCACGGTGCTCACGCGCACCACCGGCTTTGGCTACTACAACCACAATTTCGTCGGCCTCGTCGAAAGGGTGACGGACCATCTGTCCGTGCTCGACAAGGCATTGCCGCGCGAGCGCCTCTGGCAGGTGCGGGCGAAGAAGGTGATCCTCGCCAACGGCTCGATCGAACGCCACATGGTGTTTGCCAACAACGACCGCCCGGGCATCATGCTCGCTTCGGCCGGACGTACCTATCTCAACCATTACGGCGTTGCCGTCGGCTCCAAGGTCGGCGTCTACACCGCGCATGATTCCGCCTATGAGGCGGCCTTCGATCTCAAGCGCGCCGGCGTTGCCGTTCCTGCCATCGTCGACTGCCGCGACAATCCCGGCGAAGCGGTGCTTGCGGAAGCCCGTCGCCTCGGTATCGAGGTGCTGACCGGCCACTTCGTCGTCAATGCCGGCGGCAAGCTGCGCGTCTCCTCGATCAGCGTTGCCCGCAATGGCGGCGGGTCGGCGCGCAAGATCGCGGTCGATGCGCTGCTGGTTTCATCCGGCTGGACGCCGTCGGTGCACCTGTTCTCGCAGTCACGCGGCAAGGTGAAGTTCGATGCGGCAACGCAGCGCTTCCTGCCGGGCACCTATCTGCAGGATTGCCTGTCGATCGGCGCCTGCAACGGCACCGACGACCTGCAGGCAACGATCGACGAGGCGTTGGCAGCCGGCGAACTGACCGCACGCGCGGCAGGCGCCGAAGGTGGCGCCCAGGTGACGCTCCACGGCGACAATGCCTTCAGCTGGACCGGCGGCATGATCGGCGCTGCCGAAGGGGCCGGACCCGACACCACCGTCAAGGCCTTCATCGACTTCCAGCATGATGTCTGCGCCAAGGATATCCGGCTTGCGGTGCGCGAAGGCATGCATTCGATCGAGCATATCAAGCGCTTCACCACCAACGGCATGGCGTCAGACCAGGGCAAGCTGTCCAACATGCATGGCCTTGCCATTGCCGCCGAAGCGCTTGGCAAGGACATTCCGCAGGTGGGTCTGACGACCTTCCGCCAGCCCTACACGCCGGTAACCTTCGGCACGATCGTCAACCATTCGCGTGGAAGCCTGTTCGATCCTGCCCGCAAGACGCCTGTTCATGCCTGGGAAGAGGCGCATGGCGCCGAGTTCGAGGATGTCGGCAACTGGAAACGTGCCTGGTTCTACCCGAAGGCGGGCGAGAGCATGCATGAGGCGGTCGCGCGCGAATGCAAGACAGTACGCGAGGTCGCCGGCCTGTTCGACGCCTCGACGCTCGGCAAGATCGAGGTGGTCGGCCCGGATGCGGCCCAGTTCCTCAACCTGATGTACACCAACGCCTGGGACACGCTGAAGCCCGGCCGCTGCCGCTACGGCATCATGCTGCGCGACGACGGCTTCGTTTATGACGACGGCGTGGTCGGCAGGCTTGCCGAGGACCGCTTCCACGTGACGACCACCACCGGCGGTGCGCCGCGGGTGATGCACCATATGGAAGACTACCTGCAGACGGAGTTCCCGCACTTGAAGGTCTGGCTGACGTCGACGACGGAACAATGGGCCGTTATCGCCGTGCAGGGTCCGAAGGCGCGCGAGATCATCGCTCCGCTCGTCGAAGGCATCGATCTTTCCAACGAGGCTTTCCCGCATATGAGCGTGACCGAGGGCAAGATCTGCGGCGTGCCGACCCGGCTGTTCCGCATGTCGTTTACCGGCGAGCTCGGCTTCGAAGTCAACGTGCCGGCCGATTATGGCCAGGCGGTCTGGGAAGCGATCTGGGAGCGGGCCGAACCCATGGGCGCCTGCGCCTACGGCACCGAGACCATGCACGTGCTGCGCGCCGAGAAAGGCTACATCATCGTCGGCCAGGATACCGACGGGACGCTGACGCCCGACGATGCTGCCCTGTCCTGGGCAGTCTCGAAGAAGAAGGCCGATTTTGTCGGCATCCGCGGTCTCAAGCGCCCTGACCTCGTCAAGGATGGTCGTAAGCAGCTGGTCGGGCTCCTGACCAAGGATCCGAAGGTGGTGCTGGAGGAGGGCGCACAGATCGTCGCCGATCCGAACCAGCCGAAGCCGATGACGATGCTTGGCCATGTGACGTCGTCCTACTGGTCGGAAAATTGCGGCCGTTCGATCGCGCTCGCCGTCGTTGCTGGTGGCCGCGCACGCCTCGGTCAGACGCTGTACGTGCCGATGGCCGACAGGACGATCGCCGTCGAGGTGAGCGACATGGTGTTCTTTGACAAGGAAGGGGGTCGCCTCCATGGCTGATCTGGCAACTGCAACCCGCAAGGCTGCTCTTACTGCCCGCGGCGGTTTCGCCGAGGTGGTCCTGACGCCGGCACCCGCCGCTTCGCGCCTGTCGCTGCGCGCCGGTGCCGATGCGCTCTCCGGTCTTTCGGCGGCACTCGGCGTGACCTTGCCGGCACGGCCGAAGACCTCGGCTTTGAGCGGCAAACGCCATGCGCTCTGGCTCGGGCCGGACGAGTGGCTGGTGATCGACGAGAGCGAAGGTGACCTGATGGCCGCGGCCGCATCGAGCGGCACGCTGCACTCGGCGGTCGATGTCTCCCATCGCAACGTCGCCGTCATCGTCAGCGGTCCGGGCGCCGAAGTCGCGATCAACAGCGGCTGCCCGCAGGACCTGTCGCTGCCGATCTTCCCGGTAGGCGCCTGCTCGCGCACCATCCTCGGAAAGGTCGAGATCGTATTGCTGCGCCTCGCCGAGGACACGTTCCGCGTCGAATGCTGGCGGTCGTTTTCCCCCTATGTCTTCGGCATGCTGTCCGAAGGAGCGGCGGACGCTGGCCACTAAAGCTTTTCCAGGAAAACTGCGAAGCGCTCTTTCGTCAGGAAATGCGTACAACAAAGAAATATAGCGTTTTCAGGCGTTAAGCTGGAAACGCTCTCGGGCCGGCAAATTGCTGCGCGATCTTCGGGATGCGCAACGCCCTGTGGCCGGGTCCGCAATCCGACCTTGCCGCCGGCCTTCTCCGGCGGCTAAGCTGCCCCCGTTTGCAAGCGGGAGGACATCTTGAAGACACGGGCAGCAGGGCAGCAGTGCTCAGGCACGCACCGGTCGAGCGGCCCTATGCCAGGTCGCGACCGCTCTCGATCGAGACCGTCGACCTCGACACACCGGGACCCGACGAACTGCTGGTTCGCATCGGCGCTGCCGGTCTCTGCCACTCCGATCTTTCGGTGATCAACGGCGACAGGCCACGGCCCGTGCCGATGGCGCTCGGGCATGAGGCGGCAGGCACGGTGGAGGCCGTCGGCAGCGCAGTGCGCGATCTCAAGCCCGGCGATCGGGTGGTGATGAGCTTCATGCCGAGCTGCGGCGACTGCCAGCCTTGTGCGGAAGGGCGTCCGGCGCTCTGCATTCCAGGTGCCGAGGCGAATGGCAGGGGAACGCTGCTTTCCGGCGAGCGCCGGATTCGTTGCGACGCTGTTCCAGTCCATCATCACCTCGGCGTTTCCGGCTTTGCCGACTATGCGGTCGTCTCGCGCCATTCGGCAGTGAAGATCGAGGCGGACCTGCCGCTGGTCGAGGCGGCACTCTTCGGCTGCGCGGTGCTGACCGGCGTCGGTGCGATCGTCAATACCTGCCGCGTCCAGGCGGGCCAGTCGGCCGCCGTCGTCGGTCTCGGTGGCGTCGGGCTTGCCGCGGTGCTCGGAGCGGTCGCGTCGGGCGCGGAGCGGGTCGTCGCGATCGATCTCTCAAAGGACAAGCTGGCGCTGGCACGCTCGCTTGGCGCGACCGACACTTTTGTCGCCACCGATCCGGATGTGGGGGATGCGATCCGCGAGGCGACGTCAGGCGGTGTCGATCATGCGCTGGAGGCGGCCGGTTCGGTCAAGGCGTTCGAGCTTGCCTATCGCATCACCCGCCGCGGCGGAGCGACCGCGTCGGCCGGCCTTGCCCATCCCTCAAGCCAGATTGCCATCCCAGCCGTCAGCCTGGTCGCCGAAGAACGCACGCTTCGCGGCAGCTACATGGGAAGCTGCGTGCCGAGCCGCGATATTCCGCGCTTCATCGGGCTTTATCGGCGTGGCAAGCTGCCGGTCGACAGGCTGCTATCGAGCACCGGTCCGCTCGAGGAGATCAACGAGGCCTTCGACCTGCTCGACCAGGGCAAGGTCATCCGGCACGTGATTGCGTTTTGATCAGAGCCGCGCCGTAGAGGGTGAGCTTGGGCTGCCATCGCAGGATTTAGGCATCGGCAGGGCGGTCCTTCGGATCGAACTGGATGATCGTCTGCCAGGTGGCCGTCAGTGCCGGTTTGCGTTCACCCTCGATTTCGACCGTGACCTCATAGGTGATCATCAACATGCTGCTGCCACGGAAGCGCGCGTCTGCGATGGTGAAGTGCCCGCGCACGCGGGTGCCGCTCTTCACCGGTGCGATGAAGCGCACCTTCTCGAAGCCGTAGTTGATGCCCATCGTCTGTTCGCGGATTTTGGGCAGGCAGCTGTAATTCATCGCCGACAACAGCGACAGCGACAGGAAGCCGTGGGCGATCGTGCCGCCGAACGGCGTCTCGGCGGCGGCGCGCACCGGGTCGACATGGATATACTGATAATCGCCGGTTGCCTCGGCGAACTTGTCGATCGTGTCCTGCGTGACCGTGATCCAGTCGGAGACGCCGATCTCGGTGCCGACCAGCGGTCTGATTTCGGAAAGTGAAATATCCTTCAGCATATGGCTGTCCTGAAAGTGGCCCCCCAACGAATCTATAGGACGGTCGGGTGAGTTCTAGCAAGTGGTGGGAATAGTTCAGAAATTTTCGACGAAGAAGGAAACGGAGCGAGGAGGGACAAAGGTGGGTGGGAGTTCTGCAGAAAGCGCATCTTGCCACTGGCCGTCGAGGCTTTCGGGCAGATGGATCGGGTGCGGCGCGTGGCTGCGATTGACGACGACGGCAAGCCGCGTCGATCGCGTCTTCTTGCCGTCGCGTGTGGCAAGCACCATCGTCAGGTTGTCCGTTGCCGGGTGCTCCCAATCGGTCACCGCCATCGGGCGACCATCGAGGCGCAGCCATTCGACATCGTCCTTGCCGGTAAAGAATGTCGTCTCGCCGAACACACCGAAGCGCTTCCTCAGCGACGAAAGCGCTGCCGTATGGGCGACCAGCGTCTCATCCATCGCGCTCCAGTCGATCCAGGTGATGGCGTTGTCCTGGCAATAGGCATTGTTGTTGCCACGTTGGCTGCGTCCGCCTTCGTCGCCGGCGGTCAGCATGATCGTGCCGCGGGACGCAAACAGGGTGCCGAGAAGCGCCGCCACGTCATGCCGGCGCGCAACCGTGATCTCGGGGTCGGTTGTCGCGCCCTCGGCGCCGTTGTTCCAGGAATGGTTCTCGTTGTGGCCGTCACGGTTCTCTTCGCCGTTGGCCTCGTTATGCTTGCCGGCATAGGCAACGATGTCGGCAAGCGCAAAACCGTCATGGGCGGCGATGAAGTTGACCGTTCGGGTGCCGGTGTCGCCCCAGCGGGAAAACGTATCCGAAGAGCCCGCAAGCGCTGTCGCAAGCGCACCGATCACGTGCCGGTCGCCGCGCCAGTAGAGCCTGACGTCGTCGCGCGCCCGGTCGTTCCATTCCAGAAACGGAGCGGGAAAATTGCCGAGCTGGTAACCGCCGGGGCCGACATCCCAGGGCTCGGCGATCAGCACGCGGTCGGCAAGCACCGGATCGGCTTGGATTGCCTCAAACAGGGGAGCGTTCCGATGGAAACCGGTCATGTCGCGGCCGAGGACAGAGGCGAGATCGAAACGGAAGCCATCGACGCCGGCGGCCAGCACGAAGTGGCGCAGGCTGTCGAGGATCAGCGCCTGGACGACAGGGTGGTCGCAGGCGATCGTGTTGCCGCAGCCGGTGTCGTTGATGAGATCGCCCGGCCTGTCGGTGACGTGGCGATAATAGGCGAGGTTGTCGAGCCCTCGCATCGACAGCGTCGTGCCGAGCCGATCGCTTTCCCCGGAATGGTTGAAGACCAGATCGAGGATGACGCCGATGCCGGCCTTGCGCAGTGCCTCGACAGTCTGGCGAAGTTCCTTCAACCCGCCCGGCACCAGCCGTGGATCGAGCGCCATCGGCGCGATCGGATTGTAGCCCCAGCCATTGCTGAGCCCCAGTAGCGGCAGGTGACGTTCGTCGATCCAGGCGACGATCGGCATCAGTTCGACGGCGGAAACGCCGAGCCGCTTCAAATGGTCGATGATGACGGGCTCGGCGAGCGCTGCGACAGTGCCGCGTTTCGCCTCGGGAATGCCTTGATGCAGCGCTGTGAAGGGTTTGACGGCGATCTCGTAGATCAACCCGCCCGCCCTGAAGATCGGCGGCTTCGGCTTGGCTGTCTTGACGTCCCTGACGATTGCCTTAGGCACCAGATCGGCGGTGTCCTCGCCGAAGATGGTGAGCCTCGGATCGTGCCGGAAAGGCCGGTCGAGTTCGATGGCGTAGGGGTCGACGAGCAGCTTCGCTGGATCGAACCAGAGGCCGTGGTCGGGCGAATAGACCCCATCAGCGCGAAAACCGTAGCGGGTTCCCTTCGGCGCATCGGCAACCATCAGGCTATGCACATCGCCGTCGCGCAACATCGGCAGCTGACGCAATGCCTTGGCGCCCGCCTTGTCGAACAGGCAGAGGTCGATGCACGCAGCATTGCGCGACCAGACGGCAAACCGTGTACCGTCAGGGGTAAGCGTGGCGCCGAGGGGTAACAATGCATCGGTCGGCATTAATCAGTCACCCCTCGGGTTTTCTTGCTATATCAGTCTCTTGCGCGCCCCTGATGGGCGCTCCGTCAGGTGATCACGCTCGGCTCGGTGCGGCCGGTGCGGGTCTTGATGCCGGCGATCTCATCGGCAACGAGGATCAGGTCGGCGAGCGCCTCCTGGGTGTCGATATCATGGCGGGCCGGATCCGGCTCGAAACGCTCGATGTAGACACGCAGCGTTGCGCCTGATGTGCCGGTGCCCGACAGGCGGAAGACGACGCGCGATCCGCCCTCGAACAGGATGCGGATACCCTGGTTCTTGCTGACGGAATGGTCGACCGGATCGTGATAGGAAAAGTCGTCTGATGTCGCGACCTTGAGCGCGCCGAAGGATTTCCCGGGCAGGGTCGCGAGCTGGTCGCGGAGCGCTGCCACTAGGCCGTTGGCGGCATCGCTGTCCACTTCTTCGTAGTCGTGGCGCGAGTAGTAGTTGCGGCCGTAGGTCGCCCAGTGCTTGCGGGCGATGTCGAGCGCGCTTTCCTTGCGCACGGCAAGGATGTTGAGCCACAGGAGGACCGCCCAGAGGCCGTCTTTTTCGCGGACGTGGTTGGAGCCGGTGCCGGCACTTTCCTCGCCGCAGATCGTTGCCATGCCTTCATCGAGAAGGTTGCCGAAGAACTTCCAGCCGGTCGGCGTTTCGTAGAGGCCGATGCCGAGTTTTTCGGCGACACGGTCGGCGGCGCCGCTTGTCGGCATCGAACGGGCGATACCGGCAAGTCCCTTGGCATAGCCCGGCGCCAGATGGGCGTTGGCGGCCAGCATCGCCAGACTGTCGGACGGGGTGATGAAGATGCCGCGGCCGATGACGAGGTTGCGGTCGCCGTCGCCGTCGGAGGCTGCGCCGAAATCGGGGGCGTTGGGCGCCATCATTGTCTCGTAGAGCGCGCGGGCGTGTACGAGGTTCGGGTCCGGGTGATGGCCGCCGAAGTCCGGCAGCGGAATGAAGTTCATGACCGAGCCCTTCGGCGCGCCCAGACGCTTCTCGATGATCTCCTTGGCGTAAGGCCCGGTGACCGCGCTCATTGCATCGAAGACGACGCGGAAGCCGCCCGAGATCAGCTTGCGGATAGCGCCGAAGTCGAACAGGCTTTCCATCAGCGCGGCGTAGTCGGCCACCGGGTCGATGACGGTCACAGTCATGCCGTCGATCTCCTGCGAGCTCTCGGCATCGAGGTTGACGTCGGCGACATCCGAGATCTTGTAGGTGTCGATCACCTGGCTGCAGGCATAGATCGCGTCGGTGACCTTCTCCGGTGCCGGACCGCCATTGCCGATATTGTACTTGATGCCGAAGTCTTCGGTCGGGCCGCCGGGGTTGTGGCTGGCGGAGAGCACGATGCCGCCGAAGGCTTCGTATTTGCGGATGACGTTGGAGGCGGCCGGCGTCGACAGAATGCCGCCGCGGCCGACGAGTACGCGGCCGAAGCCGTTGGCGGCCGCCATCTTGATGGCGATCTGAATGACTTCGCGGTTGTAGAAGCGGCCGTCGCCGCCGATCACCAGGGTCTGACCGGCAAAGCCTTCGAGCGCGTCGAAGATCGACTGGATGAAGTTCTCGGCATAGTTCTTCTGCTGGAACACCGGAACCTTCTTGCGCAGGCCCGACGTGCCGGGTTTCTGATCGCCATAGGGTGTGGTGGTGACTGTTCTTATCATTCTGACTTAGCCTTTCCCGAGAAGACCGGAATATAGTGAGACGTAACGCTCGGCACTTCTGGCCCAGGAAACGTCCGATTTCATGCCCTGGGTCTGCAGACGCGCCCAGACTTTCGGTTCGTTGTATGCACGGAAGACGCGCCGGATCGCAAGACGCAACCCGTCGGCGGTGACCGGCGTGAACTGGAATCCGGTCGCCACCTTGGCTGACAACCCGGCTTCGTTCGCGTCGATGATGGTGTCGGCGAGGCCGCCGGTACGGGCAACCACCGGCACGCAACCGTAGCGCAGGCCGTAGAGTTGGGTCAGCCCGCAGGGCTCGAAGCGCGACGGAATGAGGATTGCGTCGGATCCCGCCTGCATCAGGTGCGACAGCGGTTCGTTATAGCCGGTAACCATGCCGACATGGCCGCGATGGCGCGAGGCGGCGGCGAGAAGCGCGCCTTCGAGCGCCGTGTCACCGGAGCCGAGAACGATGAGCTTGCCGCCCATCGCGACGATCTCGTCGGTGACTTCGGCGAGAAGGTCCATACCCTTTTGCCAGGTCAGCCGGCTGATGACGCAGAAGATCGGGCCGTTACCCTGTTCGAGCCCGAAGCGTTCCTCCAGCGCCCGGCGGTTGGCGGCGCGCTGCTTCAATGTCGTCGCGCTGAAATGCTGGGCGATAAAGGGGTCGCTGGCCGGATCCCAGTCGTCGGCGTCGATGCCGTTGACGATGCCGGAGAGGTCGGAAACCCTGCTCTTGAGCAGGCCTTCAAAACCCATGCCGAAGTCCGGAGTCAGGATCTCCTGCGCATAGGATGGGCTGACGGTGGTGATCGCATTTGCGGTCTGCAGGCCACCTTTGAGGAAGCCGACATCGCCGTAATATTCGACGAACTGCGTCGAGAAGGCTTCGGGCGGAAGTGCCAACTCGGCGAAGATTTCCGGCCCAAATTGCCCCTGGAAGGCGATGTTGTGGATCGTCAACACTGTCGGCGTCGAGGCGGCGCGGCCAAAGCGCATATAGACCGGCGTCAGTGCCGTCTGCCAGTCGTGCACATGGACGATATCGGGCTTCCAGCCGGACACGACATCGCCGGCGGCGATTTCGGCCGCAGCCAGCGACAGGGCGGCGAAGCGGCGAAAGTTGTCGACATAATCGCGGCCGGTGGCGTCGACATAGGGGCCGCCGTCGCGCTCGTAGAGGGCAGGCAGATCGAGCACCAGCAGGTCGAGGCCGTCAAGATCGGCCGCGAGAACCGAGGCCGGGCTGCCGAACAGATTGGCAAAACTGCCGACCTTCTTTTTCTTCTTCAGTTTCTGCAGCACCGCGGGATAGCCGGGCACCAGGGTGCGGGTGCGGATGCCGTGCGGCGACAGTGCGGCCGGCAGGGCGCCGACGACATCGGCGAGCCCCCCGGTCTTGACCAGCGGATACACTTCGGACGCAACGGAGAGGATGTTCATCAGCGGCGGACCTACATTCCCAGTTTGTCGATCATTGTCTGGGTGATCAGGCAAACGCCGTTTTCCGAACGGCGGAAGCGCTTCGCATCCAGTTCCGGGTCTTCACCGACGACGAGGCCCTCCGGAATGACCACGCGGCTGTCGATCACCACGTTGCTGAGCAGCGCGCGGCGACCGATCTTCACATCGGGCAGTATGACGGCATTTTCCAGTCGCGAATATGAATTTACTCTGACGCCGGTGAAAAGCAGGCTGCGATTGAGGGCAGCGCCCGAGATGATGCAGTCGCCCGACACCAGCGACGAGGTCGCGGAGCCGCGGCGGTTCTCGTCGTCATGCACGAACTTTGCCGGCGGCTTGATCTCGGCGAAGGTCCAGATCGGCCAGGTGCTGTCGTAGATGTCGAGTTCGGGCGTTACATGCGTCAGGTCGATATTGGCCTGCCAATAGGCATCGATCGTGCCGACGTCGCGCCAGTAGGCTTCGCGTTCGAAGTCCGAGCGCACACAGGACTGGTTGAAGCGGTGGGCGACCGCCTTACCGTTGTCGACGATATACGGGATGATGTCCTTGCCGAAGTCGCGGCTCGACTTCGGATCGGCCGCGTCGCGGCGCAACAGATCCATCAGGAACTTGGTGTGGAACACGTAGATGCCCATCGAGGCGAGCGCCATCTCGGGATTGCCGGGAATGCCCGGCGGATCGGCCGGCTTCTCGACAAAGGCGATAATGCGATCCTTGTCGTCGACATGCATCACACCGAAGCCGGTCGCTTCCATGCGCGGCACTTCGAGGCAGCCGATGGTGACGTCGGCGCCGGAATCGACGTGCTGCTGCAGCATCAGTTCGTAGTCCATCTTGTAGATGTGGTCGCCCGCCAGGATGACCATGTATTCGACGCCGTGATCCTCGATGATGTCGATGTTCTGGTAGACCGCGTCGGCGGTGCCTTCGTACCACTGCGTTTCGGAAACGCGCTGGCTTGCCGGCAGGATATCGAAACTTTCGTTTCGCTCGGGGCGGAAGAAGTTCCAGCCGCGCTGCAGGTGGCGGATCAGCGAATGGGCCTTGTACTGCGTGGCGACGCCGATGCGACGGATGCCGGAGTTGAGGGCGTTCGAGAGTGCGAAGTCGATGATGCGGGCCTTGCCGCCGAAATAGACGGCCGGCTTTGCCCGTCGGTCGGTCAATTCCTTCAGGCGGCTGCCGCGGCCGCCAGCGAGAACATAGGCCATGGCATCACGGGCCAAGGGTTGCGTACGCTTTTCCACCATTTGTCCTCCCCAAAATCATTGTTCTTCGGGATCGTCACGGCGACCTTTGGCGACGCCTTGCGGCCCTCGAAATTTCTTCTTGCACTCCCGCCGTCCGGTTCACCCCGTCGGGCTGGAACACTCTGCAGCGCCGCGCGTCTTATTAGACTTAGACGCGCAAAGGTCGCTGTAGCACTTTGAATTGCTGCATGTTTTTATCCTTAAATCGAATAGGATTTAAGGAAACATGCAGCAGCATTTCCGATTTGAACCAAGTCGAAGAAACGCTCTATCCCTTTGTTTTTGCGCATTTCCTGACGGAAAACCGCTTCGCACTTCCTGGAAATGCTCTAGAGCGCCGTGCGTTCAGATGAACGCACAAAGGACGCTCTAGCACTTTGATTCTAGAGCATCTTATCCGCTTTCAGTGATTCCACTTGAAAGCGGGCATCAGCGTTGCCAAAGGCGGCAAGGTGATGGTGGCTGCTATTGCTCCTGTCTGATCCTTTTGTGCCTGAACGGCGCCGCCGTTGCCCTTGCCACTCCCCCCATAGATTTCCGCATCGGTGTTCAATATTTCCTTCCAGCGACCCGCGACCGGAAGCGGGATCGTGTAGTTTTCCCGATAGACGGGCGTGAAATTGGTGATGACGGCGACGAGCTTTTCACCCGGCGCCTTGCGCAGCCACGCAAAGACCGAGTTGTCCCGGTCGTCTGCGAGCAGCCATTCGAATCCGTCGCCTTCGCAGTCGCGCGCATGCAGCGCCGGCTTCGAGCGATAGGTGCCGTTGAGATCGCGCACCAGTCGGCGCATGCCCTCATGCAGGTGATATTCCAGCAGGTTCCAGTCGAGCGCGCGCTCCTCCGACCATTCGCGCCACTGCGCAAACTCCTGCCCCATGAACAGGAGCTTCTTGCCGGGGTAGCCCCACATGAAGCCGTAGTAGGCGCGCAGGTTGGCGAACTTCTGCCAATCGTCGCCGGTCATCTTGGCAATGAGCGAACCTTTGCCGTGCACGACCTCGTCATGGGACAGCGGCAGCACGAAGTTTTCGCTGAAGGCGTAGAGCAGCCCGAACGTCAGGTCGTTGTGGTGGTGGCGACGGTGGATCGGCTCGCGCGACATGTATTGCAGCGTGTCGTGCATGAAGCCCATGTTCCACTTGAAGCCGAAGCCGAGACCGCCGGCATGGACCGGATGGGACACCTTGGGCCAGGACGTCGATTCCTCGGCGATCGTCAGGATGCCTTTGTGGACGCCGTAGATTTCGGTGTTCATCGTCTGAAGGAAGCGGACCGCCTCCAGGTTCTCGTTGCCGCCGTATTCGTTCGGCACCCATTCGCCGTGTTTGCGCGAATAGTCGAGGTAAAGCATCGAGGCGACGGCATCGACGCGCAGCCCGTCGACGTGGAATTTCTCCGCCCAATAGAGCGCGTTGTTGACGAGGAACGACAGCACTTCCTGCCGACCGAAATTGTAGATCGCCGTATTCCAGTCGGGGTGGAAACCCTGGCGCGGATCCTCATGCTCGTAGAGCGCGGTGCCGTCGAACCAGCGCAGCCCGTGCTCGTCGGTCGGGAAATGCGCGGGCACCCAGTCGAGGATGACGCCGAGGCCGACTTTGTGGCAGCCGTTGACGAAACGCGCAAACCCTTCCGGCTCGCCGAAGCGTGCCGTCGGCGCATAGAGGCCTGTCGTCTGGTAGCCCCAGGAGGGATCGTAGGGGAATTCGGAGATCGGCAGGAATTCGATATGGGTGAAACCCATGTCGACGCAGTAGGGGATCAGCCGGTCGGCGAGCTCATCCCAGGACAGCATGTCGCCATTGTCGCGGCGCTGCCACGAGCCGGCGTGGACCTCGTAGATCGAGATCGGCTGGCGGCGGGCGTCAGTCGATGCCCAATGGGCGCGGTGCGCCTCGTCTTCCCACACCTGTGCGATCTCAGGCGTCGTCACCGAGGCGGTGTTGGGCCGAAGCTCCGAACGGCGTGCGAAGGGATCCGCCTTCAGCGGCAGCAGCGTACCTTGGCGGTCAAGGATTTCGTATTTGTAGGCAAGGCCCGCCTCGACACCGGGGATGAAGATTTCCCAGATGCCGGTGTCGGTCCGCAGCCGCATGACATGGCGCCGCCCGTCCCAGCCGTTGAACTGGCCGACCACCGACACGCGCTTGGCGTTCGGGGCCCAGACGGCGAAATGGTAGCCTTGAGCGCCTTCATGGTCGGTCGGATGGGCGCCCATCTTGTCGAACAGCCGGAGATGCGAGCCCTCGCGGATGTAGTAGTCGTCCATCGGTCCGAGTACGGGGCCGAAGCTGTAGGGATCGACGACGATCCACTCGCCGCCATCGTTGCGGGCGCGATAACGCACCGGCTGGATCTTGCGCAGCGAGACCGGTCCCTCGAAGAAGCCGGCGTCGTCGCGCCGCTCGAGGGTTCCGAGTTCCTTGCCCGCCAGCGTTTCCGCAACGACGCTAGCGGCATCCGGGATGAAGCAGCGGGCGACGTAGTTTTTTCCCGCCGGATGCACGCCAAGAACGGCAAAGGGATCGTCGTGCGTGCCCGAAAGAATGGCCGCAATGGCCGGCATTGACAGCAGGGCTGCGGCTGCGGGTTCCGGGTCCTTGCCGGCCGAAGGGGTCATCCGGCTCTCCAAATTTCCCCGGCATATTGCCGGATGGTCCGATCGGACGAGAACCAGCCCATGCGCGCGGTGTTGCGTACGGCCTGCGAATACCACGCCGACGGCGTCGTCCACAGCTGGTCGATTTCACGCTGCGCCCGGGCATAGGCTTCGAAGTCGGCCGCGACCATGAACCAGTCGTGATTGTAGAGGCCATCGACGAGGCTGGTGAAGCGGTTGCGGTCATCGGGCGAAAACACACCCGAAGCGATCGCCTGCAACGCCTGCGACAGCTCGCGCGACCCTTCGATGATGGCGCGCGGATTGTGGCCTTCGGCGCGGGCGTTGGTGACTTCCTCGGCCGTCAGGCCGAAGATCTTGATGTTTTCCTCGCCGACCCAGTCGCGCATTTCGACATTGGCGCCGTCGAGCGTGCCGATCGTCAGCGCACCGTTCAGCGCAAACTTCATGTTGCCGGTGCCGGAGGCCTCCATGCCGGCCGTCGAGATCTGCTCGGACAGGTCGGCTGCGGGGACCATGATCTCGGCCAGCGAGACGTTGTAGTTCGGTACGAAGACGATCTTCAGAAGACCGCGCACCGCCGGGTCGTTGTTGACCACGCGGGCGACGTCGTTGGCCAGTTTGATGATCAGCTTGGCGTTGTGGTAGCTCGGCGCCGCCTTGCCCGCGAACAGCTTGACGCGCGGCACCCAGTCGAGCTCGGGATGCGAGCGGATCTGGTCGTAGAGCGCCACCGCCTCGATGATATTGAGGAGCTGGCGCTTGTACTCATGGATGCGCTTGATCTGGATGTCGAACATCGCCGACGGGTCGAGCCTGAGGCCGAGGCGGCTTTGCACAAGCTGCGCCAGCTTCACCTTGTTGGCGCGCTTGACCGCGGCAAAACGCTCCTGGAAATCCGGTTTGTCGGCGAAGGCATCGAGTGCCTGCAGCGCCTCGGTATTGTCCATGAATTCGTCGCCGATCGCCTCGCGGATCAGGCTGAACAGGCCGGGATTGCACTGCATCAGCCAGCGGCGGGGGGTGATGCCGTTGGTCTTGTTGTTGATGCGATCTGGATAGAGCCTGTGCAGGTCGGCAAAGACCGTTTCCTTCATCAGCTCGGTGTGCAGCGCCGACACGCCGTTGATCGAATGGGAGCCGACAAACGCAAGGTTGCCCATGCGCACCCGGCGGTCGCCGCTTTCGTCGATCAGCGAGATGTTGCGGATTTCCTGGTCGGTGGCGCCCTTCTGCTTGCGCGCCTCGATCAGGATCTTGGCGTTGATCGCATAGACGATCTGCATGTGGCGCGGTAGCAGACGTTCGAAGAGCGGCACGGGCCAGCTTTCGAGCGCTTCGGGCAAAAGCGTGTGGTTAGTGTAGGAAATGGTCCGGCGGGTGATCTCCCAGGCCTGTTCGAAATCTAGGCCGTGCAGATCCGTCAGCAGCCGGATCAGTTCGGCAATCGAGACCGCCGGATGCGTATCGTTGAGCTGGATCGCGACGGCATCGGGCAGCGAGGTGAAGTCGGGATACTGCTGCAGGTGGCGGCGCAGGATGTCCTGCAGAGACGCGGACGAGAAGAAATATTCCTGGCGCAGGCGAAGCTCCTGGCCGGCGGGCGTCGCGTCGGCGGGGTAGAGCACGCGGGTCAGGCTTTCGGCCTTGTTGCTTTCGCGCAGCGCGCCGATGTGGTCGCCGGCATTGAAGGCATCGAGCAGGATCGGGTCGATCGGCTGCGCCGTCCAGAGCCTGAGCGTATTGACGCGCTTGGCGCGCCAGCCGACGGCAGGCGTGTCGAAAGCGGTGGCGATCACACGCTCGGCCGGCTTCCACACGAAGCGCTGGATCTCCTCGTCGACATTGGCGGTTTCGACAACGCCGCCGAAGCCGATCTCATAGGAGCTTTCGCGCCGCTCGAACTCCCAGGGATTGCCATGGGCAAGCCAGGTCTCCGGCAGCTCTACCTGCCAGCCATCGGCCATCTGCTGGCGGAACAGGCCGTGCATGTAGCGGATGCCGTAGCCATAGGCTGGAACGTCCACCGTCGCCATCGATTCCATGAAACAGGCTGCAAGACGGCCGAGACCACCATTGCCGAGTGCTGCGTCGGGCTCGAGCAGGGCGATGACATCGATATCGACACCGAGCGAGGCGAGCGCATCGCGCATCTCCTCCATCAGGCCGATATTGGTCATGGCATCGCGCATCAGGCGGCCGATAAGGAACTCCAGCGACAGATAATAGACGCGCTTGGCACCGGTCGCGTAGGTCTGGCGGGTCGAATCCATCCACTTGTCGGTGATGCGGTCGCGCACCACGAGGATAGCCGCGGTCAGCCAGTCATGCGGCTTGGCGACCTTCGGATCCTTACCGATACGATACTTCAGGCGTTCGAGAATTTCGACGGCAAGCTGATCGGGTTCGGAAGAACGAAGTGCGGGCTGCGGCAGTTCGTTGGCGGAAATCTTGTTCATCATCAGAACTGTCTTACCCTTTTGCGTTGGGAGGTCGCAGGCCGGAACCGACCGGGGATGGGCAATTTATGCATCGATCCGAAGCGCTTGCAACAGCTGTTTTTAAAAGGATTAGAATTGCCTGAATAGAAGGGATACGCGACGAAGAGCCATGGGCTTGACGATTGCGCGAACGAAAAATGCCGCCCGGCGGGACCGGGCGGCACAGTGGTGCGCGCTTTTGTTGTTTACTTGGTCAGGCGGGTCGCCATGGCCGAAGCCTTCTCGCCGATCGCCTTGAAGGCCGCGATCAGGTCGGCGGCTTCTTCCGCCTGGAAGTAGTTGGCGGTGGTGGTGGCGCAGGACTTGAGCAGTGCTTTGCCGCGGTCCGGTGCCATGAAGGCGACGGTATAGACCTGGATGTTGTTCTTGCGTGCCGTATCGCACCACGTCAGTGTCGTCGTGTCGTCGCTCGTGTTGTTGTTGTCGCCGTCGGTCATGAACACGATGTATTTTGTCGGTACCTGACCGTTCTTGGCCTTGTGCGCGGTATTTTCCGTCGCGGCAGTGACCTTGTTGTATGCGGTCTTAAAGGCATTGCCCGATGCTGTGCCGCCGGTTGCAACGAGGGCGTTGACATAGGTTGCCGTTCCCGTCGTGCCCCAATCGAGATTACCGGCCGTATCCTGCGCCGAATTGTAGGAAACGGCTGCCGTGCGGACATAGAGATCCTTCGGGTCGGCAATCTTCAACTGCGCGAGCAGATCCTTGACCGCGGTCTTGAGCGCATCGACCTTGGTGACGTAGCAGGGCTTGGTCGCCTTCAGGTTCGGATACTTGCTCCAGTTGTCCTCGGTGTAGTTGGCGCACGACGTTTTCGTCGTGTCCAACGCGTTGGTCTTCCAGGCCATCGAGCCGGAGCGATCGAGCACGAGATACATCGACAGCGCGTTCTTGGTTTCGGTTGCGCTGTCCGCGGTGGCCCGGGTTTCGAGCTGGGTCCATTTCCGCCCGAGCAGGCGGGTCATCGCGTTGAATTCGATCGTGTGCTTGTTGACGATCGAGACTTTGAAGGTCTTGCCCGTCGCGCCGTTGCTGCCCTCGATGATGTCGACGGTTGCCTCATCGACGGGCGGCTTGTCTTCTGCGGCCGGATCGGCGGCGGATTTGAACGATGCCGCAGTTCCGCCATTCTCGCCCCAGCCGTCAGTGGCACTGCCTGCGGCCGTGGACTGAGCCTTCAGGAAGTTCAATGCGATTTCCTTGGCCTCTTCCGGCGTAGGCGGAGTTTTCGACACCAGTGCAGACGCTGCGGCCAACGCTGCGGCGTCGGCCGCATCTTGCATCTGGTTCTTCATCGTCACCATGTTCGCCAGGTCGATGGCGACGCCACCGGCCGCAAGTATCAATGGCGTTGCCAAAGCCGCCATCATGCCGAAATTGCCGCCGCGGTCCTTCAGCATAGCCATGAAGGACCGGTTGATCGTGGATCGTTTTCCCATCTCTGCACACCCCAAGGAACGCGTTGCAAGCTTGAGGGGGACATTAGCGGGGGTGACTTACGATATCGTTCAGGCGATCGATTCAATTTTAGCGGAATGCAGGAAAACCAGTGGTTACAGCGGGTTCACGCGACACGGAGGCGTGCGAAAACGGGAACGTCGTGTCTCAAATCGGGTCAGGTGACCGGAATGACGTCAACGGCCTGTTCGGTCTTCTGCCCGCCATAGCTCTTCAGCACGCCGATGACGGGTGCAACGTCGCCGTAGTCGCGACCATGACCGACGACGATATGGTCGGTTCCAGCAGGGATATTGTTGGTCGGATCGAGTTCAAGCCAACCAGCGGTGGTGCCACACCAGATACGAACCCATGCGTGCATGGCGTCAGCCCCTTCCAGGCGCTCCTTGCCGGCGGGAGGAATCGTTCTCAAGAATCCGCTAACATACCCAGCGGGAATGCCGAGGCTCCTGAGCGCCACGATCATCACATGGGTGAAATCCTGGCAGACACCGCGTTTGAGTTCGAATGCTTCCGCCGGTGTGGTGCTTACCGTCGTCGCCTCGGCGTCGTAGACGAAGTCCCGGTGGATGCGGGCGCAGATTGCCGTTGCGATCTGGCGGATCGTCATCCCGGGAGTGACCACGGCTTGTGCGTAGGCCGCAATCTCCGGGACCTCCGTCAGAAGCGGACTGGGGCCGATGAAATGATGCGGCGCTTCCGGGTCGACGGACCACGAGGCGGCGAGCTCCGTCGGCAGGCGCGACAGATCGGCCGAAAAGTCGGCCGTCAGCGGCAACGGCTCCACCTGCACCCGCGCCTGCATGCGGATCACGAGGTCGTCATGGGCGGAGCGAAACAGGATCGCGGTGAAGGGATTGGCGAAGAAATCGACGCTTTCGGAGCGTTCCGCCGGCATCGGGTGACAACTGAGCGAGCCGACGACGAGCCGCTGCCGGCCGGGCAGCGTCGCCGGCATGACGCGCACGAGGTGGCGCCCGCCGGACACCGGCACTTCGTAGCCGTAGGTGATCTTCAGGCTGATATCATAGAGCATGGGTGTATCCTGCCGGTCAGCCGAGATAGGTGTTGGCGAGAATATTGGAGAGCGCTTCCAGGTCCCGCTCCAGCCTGTTGTAGACGCCGAGGTTCATCGCCTCCGGCGTCATGACCGCAAGGCCGGAATGCAGGCGCATCGCCTCGCGGTAGAAGGGCGACATCTGGCCGTTGACATAGGCGTTCGGCAGAAGCTCCACCTCGGTCTTGATCTCGTTCAGCTGGTAGAGCACCGAGCGTGGGTTGAGCGGGTCGAGCGCCAGCAGGTCGGTCACGGTGAGTGCCGCGGTGTTGACGTTGTAGCGCCGGCGGTGGGTCATGACGCTGTCGCCGATCTCAAGCAGCATGTCGTAGGCGCCATCGGGGGCGTCGGGGCCGGACATATGACCAAGCAGCCGCGTCATGTGCAGCCCACGTTCGATGTAGCGGCCGATCGACAGAAAGCGCCAGCCGGTAAAGCGATACATGTTTTCGTGCACGAGACCGGCAAACCCAGCGAGCTTGCGCAAAAGCACGGTCATGGCGCGGGTGGCATCGTCGCCCGACTGCACGGTCGCATGAAACTTTCGTGCCGTCTGCGACAGATCGTTGAGCGCCAGCCAGCCGTCCGGCGAGAAGCGGTCGCGGATGTTGCCGGCGCTGAAGAGCGCGCTTGCGATATTGGCCAGCAGGCTGTCGGGCACCGCCTGGCGGGTATCGATATCGAGGGCGGCAAGATAATCGGTGACGTCCTGAAGCAGCGGCAGGCTCGGGTCGGCAGTCTCGGCAAACCGGCCGTGCCAGGCGCGCAGGATGCGCAACGCCCCTTCCGCGCGCTCGATATAGCGGCCAAGCCAGAACAGGTTGTCGGCCGCCCGGCTCGGCAGGCTTCCCGGCATGTTGCGGGTGAAGCTTTCCTCGGCCGGCAGCAAGGTGGTGCGTTCGACCGGCCGGTCGCTGACGATCCAGACGTCGGCCGCCGTGCCGCCGGCCTGCATGGCGATCGCGGCAACATCGTCGCCGGATCCGATGCGGGCAAAGCCGCCGGGCATGATCTGCCAGCCATCGCGGGTGCGGGCGGCAAAAACGCGCAGGCTCATCGGGCGCGGCGTCAGGCGGCCGCGCACCCAGGCCGGCGTGGTCGACAGCGTGACCGCCTCCTGGCCGACAAGTTTTCCGGCCTCGGCATCGAGCCAATCGGAGATCGACGCCTTGTCCTTTTCGCCCAGTGACGCTCCGAGCACCGACTGGCCGTTGTCGTCGAAGAACGGGCGCGTCGCATAGGCCGGGCCGATGACCATGCGCTCGATATTGGCGGCGACCTGCGCACGCTCGGATGTCTGGCCGCACCACCAGGTGGCGATCGATGGCAGCTTCTGTTCCTCGCCGAGTAGATGCCGGCAGATGGCCGGCAGGAAGGCGAGGAAGGCGCGCGTTTCGACGATGCCGGAGCCGAGCGCGTTGACGATCGCGACGGAACCGGCCCGCAGAGCCTCGACGATGCCGGGGGTGCCGATGTGCGACGACTGGTTCAATTCCAGCGGATCGGCGAAGGCGGCGTCGAGGCGGCGCCAGAGCACGCCGACCGGCTTCAGCCCGGCGACCGTGCGCACCATCACCCGTCCGCCGACAACAGTCAGGTCTTCGCCTTCCAGAAGCATGAAGCCGAGATAGCGGGCGATATAGGCGTGCTCGAAATAGGTCTCGTTGGCGATCCCGGGCGAGAGCACGGCGATGCGATCGTCCGGATGCAGCTTGCGCGCCTGCAGCGTGTCGCGGAAGGCGCCGAAGAAGCCGGCGAGGCGATGCACATGCGTTTCGGCATAGAGATTGGAGAAGGCACGCGTGGTGGCGACCCGGTTTTCCAGCGCGAAGCCGGCACCGGACGGCGCCTCTGTGCGATCCGAGAGGACCCACCAGTTACCATCAGGCCCACGGCCGATCTCGAAGGAGATGAATTGCAGGAAATGGCCATCGGCCGGTTTGACGCTGACGAGCGGTCGGAGAAAATCGGGGTTGGAGGCGATCAATGCCGGCGGCAGCAGGCCTTCGCGCACCAGGCGGTTTTCGCCGTAGACGTCGGCGACGACCTTCTCCAGAAGTTCGGCGCGCTGGATGAGGCCTTGCGAGACCGTCGCCCATTCGTGCTCGTCGATCAGGACCGGGATATGCGACAGCGGCCAGCTTCTCTCCGAGCTGTCCTTGCCGCCATAGACCCGATAGAAGACGCCGGCGTCGCGCAGATAGCGGTCGGCGCGTGCGAAGCGATTGACAAGGTCCGTTTCGTCGAGGCGGCCGAGCGTCGAAAGCAGCCGCTGCCAGACGGGCCGGACATTGCCGTGCGCGTCGAGCATCTCGTCGGCAATGCCTGGAAGTGCACGGTAGCCGAAAACCGGATCGTCATCGATGCCCAGCCGGCCTGCCGCTGCTGTCTGCTTCTTCGCCATTTACGCTCCTGGCGGACGCCTGAGATCAAGCGTCATCGGAAATTCCATCGACGGGCTTTCCGGATGAAGCAGGTAGCCTCCCGGAGTGTGGCCCCAGGGCTCGAACCGCGCCAGTCGCCGCGCTTCTGCCTCGTTGCCGTTGATCGGAAATGTCTCGTAACTGCGCCCGCCCGGATGGGCGACGTGGTAGACGCATCCGCCAATCGCCCGATTCGACCATGTATCATAGATATCGAATGTAAGGGGAGTGTTCACGGGCAAAACCGGGTGAAGGCCGGCGGCCGGTTGCCAGGCCTTGTAGCGAACGCCGGCAACGGCGCTGCCATTGACACCCGTCTTGGCGAGAGGCACGGGACGGCCGTTGCAGGTGACGGTGTAGCGCTCGGGATTTGGCGTGTCGAGCCTGACCTGCAGCCGCTCGACGGAGCTGTCGACATAGCGCACGGTGCCACCGATTGCGCCCTGTTCGCCCATGACATGCCAAGGCTCCAGTGCCTGACGAATTTCCAGCCTGCCGCCTTCGTATTCGACCTCTCCGCAGAAGGGGAAGCGGAATTCGAGCTGGGCCTCGAACCATTCCGGCCGAAGATCGAACCCATGGGCGCGCAGATCGGCGAGCACTTCGAGGAAATCCTGCCAGACGTGATGCGGCAGCATGAAGCGGTCATGAAGGGCGGTTCCCCAGCGCACGAAGCGGCCGTCGAGCGGGTGTTTCCAGAAACGGGCGATGAGCGCGCGCACCAACAGCTGCTGCGCAAGCGACATGCGGGCATTGGGCGGCATCTCGAAGCCGCGGAATTCGACGAGGCCGAGGCGGCCGGTCGGCCCGTCGGGCGAAAACAATTTGTCGATGCAGATTTCGGCACGGTGGGTGTTGCCGGTGACGTCTACGAGCAGGTTGCGGAACAGCCGGTCGACCAGCCAGGGCAGGGGCGGCGGTGTTGCGGAACCCGGCAGCGGGACCTGCGCGAGCGCAATCTCCAGCTCGTAGAGCTGATCGTGCCGAGCCTCGTCGATGCGCGGGGCCTGACTGGTCGGCCCAATGAACATGCCGGAGAACAGGTAGGAGAGCGACGGATGGCGCTGCCAATAGAGGACAATGCTCTTCAACAGGTCGGGCCGGCGCAGGAACGGGCTGTCATTGGGATTGGCGCCGCCGACGACGACGTGATTGCCGCCGCCAGTGCCGGTGTGGCGGCCGTCGATCATGAACTTGTCGGCGCCGAGCCGGCTTTGACGTGCCTCTTCGTAGATCGCGGTGGTGATATCGACGCACTCCTGCCAGCTGGCGGCCGGATGGATGTTGACCTCGATGACACCGGGATCGGGTGCCACGCGGATGACATTGATGCGCTCGTCGTGTGGCGGCGCGTAACCTTCTATGTGAAGCGGCAGGCCGAGTGCGGCGGCGGCCCGTTCGGTCGAAGCGATCAGGTCGAGATATTCCTCGATGCTCGTCGTCGGCGGCATGAAGACGCAGAGCCTGCCGTCGCGCGGCTCGACACTGATCGCCGTGCGCACCAGCCCGGCGATCTCGTCGCGTGGCTGGGGTTGCGGGGTTTCAGGCGCTTCCGAGGCCTGGAAGCGCGAATGCTGCGGGCGGGCGCTGGTTTCGGCGAAATCGGGCAGATCGTCGCGCGGAACGGTCGGGTCGACCGGATGGATATAGGGATAGGCGGACGGAGCGACATAGGGCAGGGCGCCGAGCGGCAGGCGATAGCCGACGGGGCTGTCGCCTGGAACGAGGAAGATGCGGCCGCGGCGGGTCTGCCACTTCTCGCTCATCCACCGCACGCCGGTGGCACGCGCATTCCAGGCCTGCACCGGCAGCACGTAGCCGGTCGGTGCCGTCAGGCCGCGCTCGAACACGCGGGCCATGCGGCTGCGTTCCTCTGGATCCTTCAGCTTGGAATTGGCCGGATCGACGTTGTCGGGAAGGTTTGCTTCCTTGAGCAGCCAATCGGCCGGGTCTTCGAAAGCCGGCACGACCATCTCAGTCGGCACGCTCAATTCGGCTGCCACCACATGCAGCAGGCGTTCGGCATCTTCTGCCGTCACGTCATGCTGGCCGTTCTCCTCGGCAATGAGATCGGCCTGACGCCAGATCGGCACGCCGTCCTTTCGCCAGTAGAGCGAGAAGGTCCAGCGCGGCAGGCTTTCGCCCGGATACCACTTGCCCTGGCCGTAATGCAGAAAACCGCCGGGCGCGAAGCGTTCGCGCAGCCGACGGATGAGGATATCCGCCTTCTCGCGCTTGGTCGGCCCGACAGCTTCGGTGTTCCATTCCTCTGCTTCGAAATCGTCGATCGATACGAAGGTCGGCTCGCCGCCCATCGTCAGGCGCACGTCGTTTTCGGACAGCACCTGGTCGACTTGCTCGCCGAGCGCGTTGAGGGCCTGCCAGCTTTCATCGGAGAACGGCTTGGTGATGCGCGGATGCTCGGCGACGCGCGAGACCTTCATGTCGAAGGCAAAGTCGGTACGAGTTTCAAGATCGCCGAAGAAGCCGCCGGAAATCGGGGCGGCGTTGCGGTAATGCGGCGTGGCGGCGAGCGGAATATGGCTTTCGCCGGTCAGAAGGCCGGAGGTCGGGTCAAGCCCGACCCAGCCGGCGCCGGGCAGATAAACCTCGGCCCAGGCATGCAGGTCGGTAAAATCGTGTTCGGTGCCGGACGGGCCGTCGAGCGCCTTGAGATCGGGCGCCAGCTGGATGAGGTAGCCCGAGACGAAGCGGGCGGCATAACCCAGATTGCGCAGGATCTGGACGAACAGCCAGCTCGAATCGCGGCACGACCCTCTGGCCGACGTCAGCGTTTCCTCCGGCGGCTGGACACCCGGCTCCATGCGGATGACGTAGCCGACGTCCTGCTGGAGCCGGGCATTGAGGCCGACGACCATGTCGATGGTCCGTTGCTGGGAGCGATCGACGGTCGCCATGAACGAAGACAGCGCCGGCCCCATCGGTTCCGGCGTCATGTAGATCTTCAGGTCGTCGATTAGGTCCTCAGGATAGGCGAAGGGCCAATGCTCGGACTCTTCCTCGATGAAGAAGTCGAAGGGGTTGTAGACGGTCATGTCGGCGACGAGATCGACTTCGACCTTCAGTTCGGTCACCGGATCCGGGAAGACGTAACGGGCGAGGTAGTTGCCGTAGGGGTCCTGCTGCAGATTGACGAAGTGGTTGGCAGGCGAGACTTTCAGCGAGTGGCTGATGACCTTGGTCTTGGAGTGGGCCGCCGGTTTCAACCGGATGATCTGCGGTGAAAGCCTGATCGGGCGGTCATAGGTATAGTGGGTCAGGTGGTAGATACTTGCCTTGATCGACATACCGGATTTTGTCCCCTTGATGGCAAGTCTAGCGCCGCCATTCAAAGGAAGTTTGTGCAATGCGAAGGGAGAAAGCAAGCGCGAAAGACAGCGCCGGATTTCTCCGGCGCGTCGATCGGCGGGCGGAGGCGTTCACACTGCCGGCGGGTTCAGGCGGGCGAAGCCTTCCTGGAGGTGATAGGGGAAGTGCGGGTAGGTGGGCGTCTTCTGACTGGCCTTGTCGAGCCGTGCAATCTGGTCAGGTGTCAGCGACCAGCCGACGGCACCCAGGTTCTGGCGCAACTGCTCTTCATTGCGGGCGCCGATGATGACGCTCGACACCGTCGGGCGCTGCAGCAGCCAGTTGATGGCGATCTGCGGGATGGTCTTGCCGGTCTCAGCCGCCAGCTCGTCGAGCACGTCGACGATATCGTAGAGCTTGTCGTCATCGACCGGCGGGCCGAAGGAGGCGGTATCGTGCAGGCGGCTTCCTTCCGGCCAGGGCTGGCCACGTCTGATCTTGCCGGTCAGGCGGCCCCAACCGAGCGGGCTCCAGACGAGTGCGCCGACGCCCTGGTCGAGCCCAAGCGGCATCAGTTCCCATTCATAGTCGCGTCCGACCAGCGAGTAATAGACCTGATGGGCGACGTAGCGCGGATATCCTTGTTTTTCCGCCGCGGCGAGCGACTTCATAAGCTGCCACCCGGCGAAATTGGAAACGCCGACGTAGCGCAGCTTGCCGGCGCGCACCAAGGTATCGAGCGTCGAAAGCACCTCTTCGACCGGCGTGCCGGCATCGAAGGCGTGCAATTGCATCAGGTCGATGGTGTCGGTACCGAGGCGGCGCAGGGCATCGTCGATCCCCTTGATCAACCGCGAGCGCGACGAACCGGCATCGTTCGGACCGTCGCCCATCGGCAGTGACATCTTGGTGGAGATCAGCACGTCGTTGCGCCGTCCCTTGATGGCTGCGCCGAGCACTTCTTCGGAGGCACCGTCGGAATAGACGTCTGCCGTGTCGAAAAGATTGACGCCGGCCTCGATGCAGATGTCGACAAGACGGCGTGCCTCGGCATTGTCGCTGTTGCCCCAGGCGCTGAAAAGCGGGCCCTTGCCGCCGAAGGTGCCGGCGCCGAAACTGAGCGCTGGAACCTTCAATCCTGATGAGCCAAGCCGTCTGTATTCCATCATTCTAACTCCTCGTTGCGTTCGTGCCTGCATTGGCAGGAGGAAGGTGGTGTCTCTGGCATTTGAGAGGTAGACCGTCTGCAGGAACATCATTTGTGAGTTGAAGTCACATGTCGCGAAATTCGATCAACCGATCCGGCGAAATGGCCGTCTTCGTCAGGGCTGTCGAGCTCGGCGGCTTCTCGGCGGCGGCACGCGAATGCTGCATGACGCCATCGGCGGTGAGCAAGCTGGTGCAGCGGCTGGAAGAAAGGCTCGGCGTTCGGCTGATCAACCGGTCGACGCGGCAACTGCAATTGACGCCGGAGGGCTGCGCCTTCCACGAGCGAGCGGCCCGCATTCTCGCCGATATCGATGACGCGGAGAGACAGGCGGCTGCTGGCGATGCACCGGCGGGCCGCGTTCGTCTCAACGCCAGCGCATCGTTTGCCACGCATGTGCTGATGCCGCTGCTGCCGGAATTTCTGAGCGCCTATCCGGAGCTTTCGGTTGACATCATCCAGACCGATGCCGTCGTCGACCTCATGGCGGAGCGCGTCGACATCGCAATCCGCGCCGGTCCGCTCAAAGCCTCGAGGCTGATTGCACGCAAGCTCGGCAGCACGTCGATGACCATCGTTGGGGCGCCGTCCTATCTCGAGCGCTGCGGCAGGCCCGAGAGCCTTGACGCGCTGATGGCGCACAATCGCCTAAGCCTCAGCTATATCAGGTCCGTCGACGGCTGGCCGCTATTGTCCAATGGCGAAGCGATATTGCTGCCGCCGAGCGAGAAGCTGCGCGTGAGCGACGGGGAGGGGTTGCGCCGGCTGGTGCTTGCCGGCGTTGGACTGGCACGGATGGCGACCTTTACCGTTAGGGATGACATCGATGCCGGCCGGCTGGTGCCGCTGGTCGAGCATCTCAATCCGGGGGACCGCGAGACCTTTCACGCCGTGTTTCAGGGCCAGGGCGGGGCGCTTCCGTCCCGCGTCAGGGTGATGCTCGATTTTCTGGCAGCGCGAGCACGGTTGTCCGGGTGACGAGGAGACGGGGTGTCCGGCTGTCGGGTCAGCCGCAGACGCGATTGCGTCCTTCGGATTTCGCGCGGTAGAGCTCGGTGTCGGCGCTTTCGATCAGGCCTTTCCAGCCCGGATTGGCGTCGGCCCCGGCGACGCCGAAGCTTGCGGTGACGTTCAGCTCCTTGCCGTCGGCAAAGGTGATTGGCGCGCGCGCAAGATTGGACCTGATGCGTTCGGCAAGGGCGCGCGCTGCCTCGAGATCGTCGCCTGGGGTAATGACGGCGAATTCCTCGCCGCCGAAACGCGCGACGAGATCGGACGAGCGCACGGAATAGCGGATGATGCGGGCGGTTTCCTTCAGCACGATGTCGCCGACAAGATGGCCGTGGGTGTCGTTGATCTGCTTGAAGTGATCGATGTCCATGAGGATCAGGCAGGCGTTCTTGTCGTTACCCGCCGCATCCTCGGCGCCGCCGATGAGTTCCAGCGCGCGACGGTTGAGCAGACCGGTCAGTTCGTCGGTCTCGGCCTGGCGTTCGAGGTGCTTCATCAGGAGCGTGCGCTCGTCGAGCCTCTGACGCAGCACGTCGATCGCATCGAACAGCCGTCCCATTTCGCCTTCGCCGCCCTTGCCGCTCAATCGGGCGATCGGGCGGTCATGGGCAAGCTCGATGATGCTGTGGCGCGCAAGCAGCAGCGGCTCGAAGACCAGCGATCGCGCGCGGCGCATGAGAACGAGAAGAACGATGAACAGGGCGAAGGTTGCGGTGGTGGCGATCGCCAGCTTGACCGAAGCCTGCGTCTTGCTGCTGGCGAGCCTCTCGACCGTGGCATCCATGAAATCGCGGCGAAGGATCTCGAGTGGCTTCATCTTCGGAACGTAGCGGTCGGTGAATTGCTCCGCTGTCATCGGGTAATGCCCGGTATGCCTGCCGACCGAAACGACGCTGTCGACGATGGCAAAACCTTCGCCGAAGAACTGGTGCTCGATCGCAGCGATATCGGCGATGTTCTTCGGCTTCAGCCCGGGCAATGCGCCCGGCTTGCCGACGACGGACCAGATTTCCTGCAGGCGACCGCGGGTTCGCTCGCTGTCGGCGATGTTCTTGGCTTCCAGCGGTCTTCCGACCGCGACCGGAGCCATGACCTGGGACGCGAGCCGACCGCCATCCTCGCGCAGATTGGCGAGCATATGGGCGGCGATGGCGATGCCCGCCAGATCAGGATCGGTGTTGGTCAAGCGCTGGATGTTCCAGTCGAAGGCGGGGCGCATTGCGTCGATCACCGCAAACATGCCTTCGATCGCCATCTGGATTTCCTTGAGGTCGCGGCGTTCCGGCGGCAGGGCGGCGATGCGATCGATCTCGGCACGGCCGAGCTGAAGGCGACGCTGGACTTCGGCAAGAATGGGAGAAAGTGCCGTCGCCGGCTCCGACCGGCTGCCATCGGTCGCGCCGGCGACGATCTCGGCAAGGGCTGCGTCGCTGCGCGCCCGAAACTCGACAAGGCGCGCCTGAACCGGAGAACCCGGGCCGACGCCGATGCCCATCACCCCATTCGACGGCCCACGCTCGGCCGAGAGATAGGTTGCCGTGTTCAGAACACGACAGAACGCGATGACTTCCGCAAGGTTGCGTCGAGCAACAACGAAGTCGGAATAGGACGCGGCGATGATTTCGGTGGCAAGCACACCCGTACAGGCGACCACGATGGCGATCAGCCACTGCAGTTTGCGGCGCAGCATCTTCGCTGAGCGAAGGTTGCGACCGTTCTCGCCGCGCTGGAGCTCATTGTTGGTGTGATTGGTCATTTGCGCGAAGTTGGTCCACCAATGCTACCGGCTATCGTGCCGGAGTCGCGACAATTTCTTGTCGCGGAGAAGGAATGCTTTCCGCGATCAGTGATACATGCCGCATGTACTATCGCATAAGGTGTTAAATATCCCTGAAATACCCTAAAATACCATGGGTTAAACCGCAACTGAGGGATGCGTGCGGCGCACGCCGGGCGCCGATTGCAGGGCGCCTGCCAGATGAGCGGTGATCATCGGCCTGCCTGGAGCCCATCGATGGACGTCAGGCAGGTCCGTTTCGATCGCGATTGCGTTCAGCCTCTCTGGCCGGCAAGAGCGAAGAGTGCGCCTTGCGGGTCGAGCGCCTGGATGATCCAGGCTCCGCCCGGTACTTCCAAGGGCTCAAGGACGATCTTGCCACCACCGGATTTGATACGCTCTATGGCCGTGTCGAGCGCTGCGACGTTGATGTAATAGAGCCAATAGGGGGACGGGATGTCATTCGGCTTGGTCATCATGCCCCCGGCCTGCACGCCGTCGATTGCAAAGATCTGATAGGTGCCCATTTCCCCCATATCCATGGCGTGATCCTTGGTCCAGCCGAAGACCTCGGCATAGAAGGGGAAGGCCGTGTCGAGGTCGCCGGACATCAGTTCATGCCAGCCGATCTGGCCCGGCATCATTGGGTCAACGGCGGGCGGCGGGTCGCCGATGCCGGTAAACAGGGCGAAAACCGCGCCATGCGGGTCGGTGGCGATGGCGAAGCGGCCGATGCCGGGGATGTCGTCGGGCGCACGGTGGATCTTGCCGCCCTTGGCAGCAACCGTTGCCGCCGCCGCATCGACATCTTCGACACCGATATAGCCGAGCCATGCGGGGGGCACGTTCATCTCGAGCGCGCCTTCGGGCATGGTCATCAGGCCCGCGACTTGCCGCTCACCTTTCGTAAACAGGGTATAGCTGACGCCGGGCATGCCGGCGTCGCGGGCGTCCCACCCCACGACGTCCTTGTAGAAGGTTTCTGCCGCCTTGGTGTCCGTCGTCATCAGTTCGTACCAGACGAATTTGCCGTGATGGCCTGCCATCTTATGTCCTCCGGTTGCGATGTTGGAAGCCGGCGCCGAACGAGGCCGGCGAGGCCAAGCGATGTGTTTTAAATCCCCGTCAGAGGCGGCTGTACTCCGCCGTCATCAGTTCCTTCCAGGCCCCCTCAACCGTCCTGACATGGGCCGTCAACAGGCGCCGGGATTGGCCATGGTTATGGCGTCGCGATACCTGGCCTTCCTTCCTGGAGCGTCGAAGTCCGGGCCATCGCAATAGAGCGACAGCGTCAGCCCGTCAGGTTCGAGTTCGCCGTCATAGATCCACATGTGGGTCATCATCGAGCCGACCCAGGTTCCAGCGAAGCGTCCGGTTTCGGGGCTGTAGCCAAGTGTCATCAAGGTCTGGCCGAAGCTGCCGTCTGGCATCGTGCCCTGGCCTTCGCAGACCGCCCAGAGCCCCTGAAGGCTGCGAACATGCTCTGTCCATGGGGTGCCTGTTTCCGGCGCGCCGGATGTGCGCACCTGCCAATCGCCGAGCAGTTGCTCGAGCCAGCGATGCGCTTCTTCCGGTTCTGCCTTCACCGAAGCTTCCTCTCCCCGGGACGCGTGAAAATCGATCAGAGATACGAGTGGATCAGAGATACAAGCGAAAAGAAACGCGCCCGGTGCCGAAAGGTTCCGTTCCGGGCGCAGTTGCCGGGAGGCTTAGCCGGCTTTGCGTCTGGGCATATCGCCATATTCGTCATGGCGGCGCACGAAACCCTGTGTGCCCTCCTCGTTTCGTCCCTTCGGCGCGCGGTCGAGAAGCATCAGCGTGCCGACCATTTCCTCAAGCCCGCGGGCATAGGTGGAATAGGTGTGGTAGACGGTGCCGTCGTCGGTCTTCTGAAAGGCGCTGAGGCCGGGCAGTTCCTCGTGTGCGTTGGCACTTTCCGTCTCGGTGAAGTTGTAGACGACCTTGCCCTGAGCGAGTTCGGCCGGCGTGAAGGCGACGTGAAAGTCGCTGTTGAAGCCGTTGCCCTCGGCCGAAGCCCAGGGGAAACGCCAGCCCATGCGTTTCTTGTAGGCTTCGAGCTTCGAGAGGGGCGCGTTGGAGACGGCGGTCAACGTCACGTCGTGGTGATTGAGGTGCGGCAGCATGCCGTCGAAATGGTCGACGAGGAACGAGCAGCCGGGGCAGCCGGCCTCCCAGGTCGGGCCGAACATGAAGTGATAGACGACGAGCTGGCTGCGCCCGTCGAAGAGTTCGGCCAGGGCCTTCTGGCCATCAGGCGTGTCGAAGACGTAGGATTTTTCCATCTTCACCCAGGGCAAGGCGAGGCGTGCCGCGTTGACCTTGTCTCTGAGGTGGGTGTGTTCTTTTTCCAGATCCAGAAGCGCTTTTCGCGCTTTCAGCCATTCCTGCGACGATACGACTGCATGATCCTGTCTCATGCCCGCTCCTCCTTCCAACGTTGCACTTGACTAATTACGTTGATATCAACATTAATCAGTCATGTCAAAAGTACCGGTCATTCCGTTCGAGACCACATTGTTCGTGAAGGACACCTGCCTGTGCCTGCATGTCCAGCGCGCGGCCCGTGCGATCGCCCGCCAGTTCGACGATGCCTTGCGGCCGCTCGACATTACCAACGGCCAGTTTTCCCTGCTGATGTCGCTCAATCGTCCGGCGCCGCCGAACATGGGCGCGGTAGCGTCGCTGCTTGCCATGGATCGCACGACGCTGACGGCAGCGCTGAAGCCGCTGGAGCGGCGCAGGCTCGTCGAGATTTTCGCTGACGAAGAGGACCGACGGTCGCGTCGGCTGCGGTTGACGCCGGAGGGCGAGCGCCTGCTGGCACGGGCTGTCCCGATCTGGAAGGCGACCCACGCGATCGTGGGCGTGAGGCTCGGTGAGGGCGGGCCGGAGCGTCTGCGCTCCGATCTCCTGCAGTTTGCCTGATCGATCCTGCTTCTAGCCCGTCGCCTGGCGATCCCGCAGCAGGCCGATGGCTTCACCGATCAATGCGGTTGCTCGCTGCAACTGCTCCTCTCCGAGTTCCGCGCCAACGGCATTCGCCCAGACGGCCTGCCTGGCCTTGATTTCATCCAACACCTCCTCGCCGCGCGGCGTCGGTACCATCAGCTTTGCCCGCTGGTGTGCCGGATTGTCGCCATAGGCGATCAAGCCCTCTTCTTCGAGCAGGTCGGCGATGCGCTGTACGCCCTGTCGCGCAAGGCCAAGCGCGCGGGCGGCATCGGCAACTGACATCGGTGCGTGGCTTGCAGCCGCCAACACCTGCCAACGCGCACTGGTCTGGCCCGAGGGTTTGGCGAGCGTGTCGCCCGCCGCCGTCAACGGACCGGCCAGGCGAAGCACCGAGATGGCGAACTGGGCGAAGGCGTCGCCGGCAGGGGTGCGAACAGGGTCATTCATGTTGGAAGAGACTACCATTGCGCGATGGTGAATAATGACAGCATGTTGTCATGGAGGCGTCCTCGTCGCAAGCGTTTTGATAGTATGAAGGGAATCTTGCCTGCCCTGACGACCTCGACCCTTCGGCGCCGGCGGGGGCTCCCGTCGTCTATACGGACGGACGCAACGACAACTGGGCCAGTGCCCCTTCGGGGATCCGGCGTCTCTAAATTCGGTGCATCGTTTGAGTATCGTGCTCGGTCCGTCTGCTTTCTCTACTTTCAGCATTCCATCGTAGAGCGCAATTGACAATATGTTGTCATTGTGGGAGGGGTAAATGACAGTAAGTTGTCATGTTGGCGCCTTGAGAAGGCGCTGTTTTGGTCTGGGAGTATAGTCAATGAAAATGACCTATCGGGGAAGCTGCCATTGCGGAAAGATCCGCTATGAGGCCGACATCGATCTCGACGCCGGTACGGGCAAGTGCAACTGCTCGATCTGCTGGAAGAAGCGTTACTGGGGCGCGATCGTGAAGCCGGATGCGTTCCGGCTGCAGGCCGAAGAAGTCGATATCGCCGACTACCAGTTCGGCAGCGACAGCGTGCATCACCGCTTCTGCAAGACCTGCGGCATTGCTGCCTACGGGCATGGCTATATCGAGGAAATCGGCGGCGCCTACTATTCCGTCAATGTTGCAACGCTCGATGATCTCGATCCCGCCGTGCTTGCCGAAGCGCCGGTGAAGTACATGGACGGCCGCAACAACAACTGGTTCCACCCGCCGGCCGAGACACGCCACCTCTAGGCTGCTGCATCGGGCGTCATGCAATGCTCCTGCATCGATGGGCCCTGGTGGAACGGTCTTCAAACCTTGCGGAACTCAAGGTGATAGGTGACCTCTTCGCCGGTTGTTGGGTCGACGCCCGGCGCGCTGTGGATCACTAGCCGGTCGCCGTCCAGCATGAACGGCCGGATCAGGTCCGAAACGCCCCAGGCCGGGTTCCAGCTCGCCTCGGCATGATGGATGACCTTGCCGTCCTCGAGCGTATAGGAGCCGGCATAGGCAAGCATCGAATCGAACAGTGCGACCTTTTCCTCGTCGGTGGGGGTTGCGCCGTTCGGCACGGGTCGATTGCGCTTGACCACGACCGCGGTCATGCGGCCATCCGGCTGGTAGGAGAGATAGCCGATGGGGTCCGGACCCATGGCATCGCTGATTTCGCCCGATACCACCGCCTTGCGGGTCCAGGAGAGCATTTTCCAGGTGCCGAGCAGGTTCGCCGCGTTTGTCATCGTCCACCCCTACAAAAATTAGATCAATCTAAAATAGCAGGTGAATTGTGTGCGTAACAGGCCGGCTGAGCCTGGTAGCGGCGCGTGTGGTCGCAAGGTCGCGACGCGCATGAAAAAGGCCCCCGCGAGCGGGAGCCTTCCGTCTCGTTAACCGTCGTCGGCTCAGAGATCGCCGAGGTCGCGAACAGCACCGCGGTCTGCGGAGGTGGCAAAGGCGGCGTAGGCCTTGAGGGCCGTCGTCACCTTGCGCTTGCGCACCTCGGTCGGCTTCCAGCCCTTGGCGTCCTGTTCGGCGCGGCGGCTGGCGAGTTCCGCCTCGTCGACGCGCAGGCTGATCGTGCGGTTGGGGATGTCGATGTCGATCATGTCGCCTTCGCGCACCAGGCCGATCATGCCGCCGTTCGCCGCTTCCGGCGAGACGTGGCCGATCGAAAGGCCCGAGGTGCCGCCGGAGAAGCGGCCGTCGGTGATCAGCGCGCAGGCTTTGCCAAGGCCCTTCGACTTCAGATAGCTCGTCGGATAGAGCATTTCCTGCATGCCCGGGCCGCCCTTCGGACCTTCGTAGCGGATGACGACGACGTCGCCGGCCTTGATCTCGTTGGCGAGAATGGCCTTGACCGATGCGTCCTGGCTTTCGAACACCCGTGCCGGACCGGAGAACTTCAGGATGCTCTCATCGACGCCGGCGGTCTTCACGATGCAGCCGTCGAGCGCAATGTTGCCCTTGAGCACGGCAAGGCCGCCGTCCTTGGAGAAGGGATGTTCGACCGAGCGGATGACGCCCTTTTCGCGGTCGGTGTCGAGCTCATCCCAGCGGGCTTCCTGGCTGAAGGCGACCTGGGTCGGAATGCCACCGGGGGCCGCGCGGAAGAAGTTGCGCACGGTTTCGCTCGTCGTGCGCGTGATGTCCCAGCGGTCGATGGCGTGGCCGAGGGTCTCGCTGTGCACCGTCGGGCAATCGCGGTTGATCAGCCCGCCTTTTTCTAGTTCGCCGAGGATCGACATGATGCCGCCGGCACGGTGCACGTCTTCCATGTGCACGTCGCTCTTGGCCGGAGCCACCTTGGACAGGCAGGGAACCTTGCGCGACAGCCGGTCGATGTCGGCCATGGTGAAATCGACCTCGCCTTCATGGGCGGCGGCGAGAATGTGCAGAACGGTGTTGGTCGAGCCACCCATGGCGATATCGAGCGCCATGGCGTTTTCAAAGGCCTGCTTCGAGGCGACGTTGCGCGGCAGCACACTGTCGTCATCCTGCTCGTAATGGCGGCGGGCGATGTCGACGATCAGGTGGCCAGCCTCGACGAACAGGCGCTTGCGGTCGGCATGCGTTGCGAGCGTCGAGCCGTTGCCCGGCAACGACAGGCCGAGCGCTTCCGTCAGACAGTTCATCGAATTGGCGGTGAACATGCCGGAACAGGAACCGCAGGTCGGGCAGGCCGAGCGCTCGATGACCTTGACGTCCTCGTCGGAGATGTTGTCGTCGGCGGCAGCGACCATGGCGTCGACCAGGTCGAGCGCATGCGTCTTGCCGTGCAGGACGACCTTGCCGGCCTCCATCGGGCCGCCGGACACGAAGACGGCCGGGATGTTGAGGCGCAGTGCCGCCATCAGCATGCCGGGCGTGATCTTGTCGCAGTTGGAGATGCAGACCATGGCGTCGGCACAGTGGGCGTTGACCATGTATTCGACGCTGTCGGCGATGATCTCGCGCGACGGCAGCGAATAGAGCATGCCGTCATGGCCCATGGCGATGCCGTCATCGACGGCGATGGTGTTGAATTCCTTGGCGACGCCGCCGGCCGCTTCGATTTCGCGGGCGACGAGCTGGCCGAGGTCCTTGAGGTGGACGTGGCCCGGCACGAACTGCGTGAAGGAGTTGACCACCGCGATAATCGGCTTGCCGAAGTCGCCATCCTTCATGCCCGTCGCGCGCCAAAGGCCGCGGGCGCCGGCCATGTTGCGGCCGTGGGTGGTGGTGCGGGAGCGATAGGCAGGCATGGACGTTTTCCTTCAAGGACGAAATGTCATTGGCTGATGTGGCGATCACCGACCGCCAGTGCAGGGGCTACCTAGCGCAAAATTGCGTGCACGTCATCTTTTGCGTCAGATTATTTCGACGCGACACTGCCCGCATTTCGGCCGGATATCGACCCCTTGCGCCAATCTAGCGTCGTGTCCGCGGCTTGGACACCCGCCACGTGATCCCCTTATGAAAATCTTATGCCGGCCGATGCAAGTCGCAATCGAAACCGGACGCGGGGCAGGGGTAGCCTCCACTCATCGACAACGGGTGAGCATCATGACCCTTTACGATTTCAGCCTTCGCCATCGTTCCGATACGCCGGATCGCCAGCCCGGCATCAGCCCCTTTGAGGGAGCGGATCGCGCCGACGGCGGGCCGGATGCCTTGAAGCTCCTGCTCCTGCGCATCGCGGCGGTGCGCCGCCTACGTGAACATCACGTCTGGGAGGCCGTACGACTGGTCCAAGACATGCCTGATCTGGTTGCCGAAGACTGGCCGTCGCGCCGCTTCCGCGAGCTCATGGCCGCCGACGCGCTGGTCGATGCCGTGATCCAGCTGACGACTTCGACCAAAGCCAAGCTCTGCCTGCGCACGCTCAGCCACGAATGCAGCGTGTGGACCTGTACGCTTCGTTACGCTCCGGCGGGTGCCGGCCGCGTGACATTCAAGGCGCGCCACGCCGATCTGGCGACGGCCCTGCTGACGGCCTTCCTGCAATGCTGCCGCGTCCACCGGCTTTCCATCGAAGGCGACAGAATTCGCCGCGGCCATCTTCCAACCTGAAGGACATTTCCATGAGCGATCATTGGCTTCGCCTCGAAGGGGCGATCACGGCGTTGGTCACGCCATTCAAGGACGGCAAGGTCGATACCGTCGGCCTGATGTCGCTCGTCGAATGCCAGATCCGCCACGGCATTTCCGCCATCGTCGCCTGCGGAACGACGGGCGAATCCGCGACGCTTTCCCGCGCCGAGCGTAGGATGGTCATCGAACGGTGCGTCGAGGTCGCCGAGAAGAACGTCCCTGTCATCGCCGGCACGGGCACGAACTGCACCGAAACGACGGTCGAACTGACCACGGAGGCCAAGACGCTCGGCTCCGATGCCGCGCTCATCGTTGCACCCTATTACAACAAGCCCTCCCAGGAGGGGATCTATCGCCACTACGAGGCAGTGGTCCGGGCGGTCGATCTGCCTGTCATCGTTTACAATGTGCCCTCACGCAGCGGCGTCGATATTGCGCCGCGCACGCTCGAGAGATTGGCGCAGCTGCCTGGGGTCGTCGGCATCAAGGACGCGACGGGAGACGTCGGCCGCTTTCTCGCATCGTCGCCATCGATCAAGGCGCAGCTCTGCCACTTCTCGGGCAACGACCAGACGGCGCTGCCGTTCAACCTTTGTGGCGGGCATGGCACGATTTCGGTCGCCGCAAATGTCGTGCCGAGGCTGATGGTGTCGCTGCATCATGCGATCACAACGGGCAACGCCCAAGCGGCTGTCGCCATCCATCAGCGGCTCCAACCTCTGTTTATCGCGCTCGAGCGCGAAACCAACCCGGGGCCGATCAAATACGCCTTGCATCTGGCACGAGGCTTAAGCCCCGACGTGCGGCTGCCGCTGACGACGGTGTCGCCGGAGACGGCAGCCGAGATCCGTTCAGCGCTCGAACCGCTGGCCGAGGTTCGCAGCGCCTCCCATGCCAGCCCGAGCTTGCCACTGGCGCTTGCGAGCTGAGGCCGCGTCGACATCAAAGGAGACAGACCATGTCACGCTTTCCCCATCTTGCCGCGCAGGCGGAACAAAGACGCCGGTCGGAGGGCAGCGATAACTATGCCACCTCCAACAGTGTGGTTCGCGACGCCTTTCTCGGCATCGGCATCCGCCTCGGTATCGTGCTTGGGCTCGCCTATGCCATCCAGATGGTCATCCCCTGGTTTGTCGGCTGAGTAGCCGCACTCTTCATCAACGAGGACCATTCGATCATGGGCAGTATGCAGCAGGTACGGCGTGGCTTCCTGGCGCGCGCGCGTTTCGTCGTCGGGCGCGATAGTCATGGATGGTGGGTTGTCTCCGACCGCAAGGGACTGGTCGGAGGGCTCTTCACCAATGAGGCGGCGGCGATCCACTTCGCCATCGAAGCAAGTGATCGCCACCCCGAAGAGGTTTGCCGGGCGCCGGACGGCGCCGCCATCGATCTCGGTACCTTTGCAGGCAGGTCGAGCGTGCGCAGGCCGTCCCGCCGCCGCGCCCACCCCTGATTTCGAGGTCTTTGTTTCCGTCGGCCAAGGGCTCGCTTGGTCGACGGAGAGGAATGCAGAATGCCTCCCAAGGGCGCCATGGCGCGTCCTGTTCGTAGCCTGTCAGTCTTTGAAATCTTAATTAGCGATTGCTTGCAAAGCCTTGCCGGCGGGTTCATTGTTTTGTGCATATTTTGTCCAAACGGCTCTGGATAGCATGCGGAGCACGGAGCCTCTTCGAAGGTTCGCCATTGATGAATTGTCGTGAGTGCGGTTGCGAGATCGAGGGGCGTTTTTCGTTTTGCCCGAGCTGCGGAGCCAAACAGCAGAGCCTGTGTCCGGGCTGTGGCGCGGACTGTCTGCCAGGTTTCGCCTTCTGCCCGAATTGTGGGACGCCGGTGGAAAAGCCGACGGCGGCAAAGGTCCTGGCGTCCGGGCAGGCTGCCGTGATGCCCCAGCCTAGAGCGGTGCGGGACTCATCCCTGACGGTATCGAGCGACAACGAAAATGCCGACCGCCGTACGGCAACCATTCTTTTTGCCGATCTGTGCGGGTTTACCAGCCTTGGCGAACATATGGATCCGGAGATCCTGCAAACGTTTCAGAACGAACTTTTTGCAGAGCTCACCGCGGCGGTCGAAACCTATGGCGGCTTCGTCGACAAATTCATCGGCGATGCGCTGCTCGCGCTGTTTGGCGCCCCGGTGGCGCATGAGGATGATGCCGAGCGGGCCCTGCGTGCAGCGATCGACATGATCGCGCGCGGCAGCCTTGTCGGTGAGCGCTGGCAGGATCGCATCGGTGCGCCGGTCAGCCTGCATATCGGCTTGAATACCGGAACCGTGGTTGCCGGCGCCCTGGGCGCTGGAGACAGCAGATCCTATTCGGTCACTGGCGATGCCGTGAACACCGCGCAGCGCCTGCAGTCCATGGCAGGACCCGGCGAAATTCTCGTTGGACCGGTGACACACCGCGTGACCCGGCATGCCTTCGCCTACGAGGCGCTGGGTGCAACCGCATTGCGCGGCAAGGCCGGCATCATCGAGGTTTACCGTCTGATCAAGGTTCTTGACGCTCCTAGTGCCGCACGAGGTCTGGAGGCGTTGGGTCTGACTTCACCATTGGTCGGGCGCGATGCGGAAATGAAGCGACTGCTCGATTGCCTGGAACTCGCCTGTAACGGGGCGGCGCAACTGGTGCGTCTGTCCGGGGAGGCGGGGATGGGAAAATCGCGCCTCGTCGATACATTTCTTGCGCTGGTCGCCGTCGATCCGCGCTTCGGGCACGTTGTCGTTCGTCGCGCTAGCTCTTCTCCGCTCGGAGAACCTTCCTACGGTGTTCTGGCATCTGTTTTGCGCGGCGCCTATGGCATCTCGACCTTCGATACATTGGAGCGGACGACAGAGTTGCTCACAGCGGGGCTTGCCGAGATCGGCTTTGCGCCCGAAAAGCTTGAACAGCTCGTGCCGCTTTTCCTTCGCATCCTGGGGATGGGAACGCACGACGAAACCTTGCGCCATGTCGAGCCGGAACAGATGCGTCGCCAGCTCTTTGCGGCCGTGCGAGCCATCTTCGAGCGGCGCCTGTCGCGAACGCCGCTGCTGCTGGTGATCGAGGATCTGCATTGGGCCGATGCCGCGTCCCTCGATGCCATCGCCTTTATCCTCGACCGGATGGAGGGCAGTCCATTGATGATGCTGACGACGCAGCGCCCGGACGCGGCGGTCGATCGGCTGAAGCCTGGCCGAACGAGCCTCACGGCGTTGCGGCTCGCGCCGCTCACCGAGACCGAAGGGCGCAGGCTGCTTTCGGCCTTCTTCGGTACCGATGGCCTGCATCGGGGGCTGGCGGGCCGAATACTGGCGCGCGCCAGCGGAAATCCGCTGTTCATCGAGGAAATCGTACGTGGCCTGATCGAAGTCGATGCGCTGAAGCATTTCGGGGCCGCCTGGCGCGTGGTCGAGCGCGAGGCCACCGTCGATATTCCCGTAACCATCGAAGCCATGCTTTTGGGCAGGATCGACCGACTGCAACCGCGGTCGCGCAGACTGCTTCACCATGCGGCAGTCATCGGCCCGCGGTTTGATGTCGACTTGCTGCGTGTCGTTGCCGGCGATGAAGCCACGATCGATGCGGCGCTGGACAATCTGTGTGATGCCGAAATTATCGAGGAGACGCGGGAGGGACGCTTACAGGGCGCGCAGACCTACCGCTTCACCCAGACGCTGCTGCAGGAGGTGGTCTACAACAACCTGCTCCTGCGTCGGCGTGCGGAGATACATGCCGTTGTCGCCGACCAGCTTGAGCGCCGCTATGGAGCACAGACGACAAGGCTGGAGGAGATGGCGTTGCTTGGCCACCATTTCAGCCAGTCGGAGGATAGGTCGAAGGGCGCGCGCTATCTCATGGCGGCAGGAGAACGCGCGCAGGCGATCTATGCGAATGATGATGCCATACGGTTCTACAAGCAGGCCATGGCCGCCTGGGCGGCCGCTGGCGAGGAGGGGACCGAATGGCTTGCTGCCCGCGAGCGCGTTGCCGATCTGCTCGGCCCTTCCGGGCGGCGCGACGCGGCTGCTGGGCACTACGCTTCCCTGCTCGACGTCTATCATGCCACTGACGACCGGGTCTCAGCGGCCCGCATCCAGCGCAAGTACGGACATCTCCTGTGGGAGGCGGCCCGGCGCGACGAGGCGCTGGTGGCATTCGCGAACGCGGCCCAGCTTCTGGAAGACGCGGATGCGCCGATCGAAAGCGCCCATCTCTCCCAGGAACGGGGCCACCTTGCCTTTCGCATGGGCAACTATGCCGACGCTATCGTCTGGGCCGACGATGCCCTGAAGCGTGTCGGGGCGCTGGTGCCGCAAGCACCGGACGCTCGGCGCGAAATGGATCGGGTGACGGCGGAAGCCCTCAATACCAAAGGGGTGGCGCTGGCGCGCCTCAACCGCGGCACTGAGGCGATCGCAACGATCGAGCGCAGCGTCTCGGTCGCGGAGGCTGCCGACCTGCTCAATGCGGCCTGCCGGGGGTACACCAATCTTGCCGTCCTCTACACGATCATCGAGCCACGGCGGGCCATCGAGGTCTGCAAGTTCGGCTTCGGCATGGCCCACCGTATCGGCGACCTCAGCTTCCAGGCGCGGCTGCTTTCCAATCTGGCGGTGGCCTACTGCACCTTCACCGACCGCTGTGCTGCCGACGGCATTCCGGCTGCCGAACGGGCGATCGCGATCGACCGCGAGCTCGATCAGCGCGATCATCTGCCGGTGTCGTTGCTGGTGCTGGGACAGATCGATCAGTGCCACGGTCGCCCGGATGTCGCGCGCCGTCTGTATGAGGAGGCTCTCGAACTCGCTTTCGAAACGCGAGAGGCACAGCTGTTGTTTCCGTGCTATGATGGCTTGGCGACGCTCTGCCTTGATGCTGGTGACCTCGATGGTGCGGAAAGGCACTTCGCTTCGGCTCGCGACATATGCACACGGCACGGTCTTGATCCCGAAGCGTTGATGATACTGCCATTCCTCGACTAGGGGCGCTGCAGGGCAGGTCCGTCGAAGGTAAACACGACGATTCGGGTTCTACTGCATGTTTCCTTAGATCCTATTCGATTTAAGGATAAAAACATGCAGCCATTCAAAGTGCTACAGCGACCTTTGCGCGTCTAACAAGACGCGCGGCGCTGTAGGATTGGCCGCGAAAGGGCGCCCGAAATGTAGGCTTGTGTCGCCAAACCGGCTCTGCGTTCGACGCGATGGTCGCGTTTAGCGCACCGCGCGAGACGCGCTCCCCACATCTCCGTGACCCACGATCGGCATAAGGAGAAAAGATTATGGTTGAACAGCACAATGGACCGTTGCAACCCGGTGACCGGGCACCGAACGTGGTTCTCGACGCCATCACCCAGGACGGTCAGATTTCCATCGACGATTTTCGCGGTCGCAAGCCGGTGCTGGTCGGCCTGTTCCGCGGTCTGCACTGCCCCTTCTGCCGACGCCAGATCGCGGCGATGGCGCAGCTCGACGAGGCACTGCGCGAAAAAGGTGTCGAGAGCCTGACGGTCGTCAACACGCCGATCGACCGGGCGCGCCTTTATTTCCGCTACCATCCGCTGCCACATCTGCTGGCGGCGTCCGATCCGGAACGGGTTTCTCACCGCGCGTTCGGCTTACCCAATCTTCAGTTCACCGAGGATGAGGACGATTGGCCTCACAAACTTGCCAAGAAAACCGTCATGGCAATGCTGGTTGACATGCCGGGCGAGCTGCCGGCCGCTATGGATCCTTGGGCGGCCTCGTCGTTTCTCGACAAGGCGGACGGCTATGAAATCACACATGACGACGAACGCATGATCGCGACGGGCGAAGGGCAACTCGTCGGCGAGTTCCTGCTCGATCGGGATGGCATCGTGCGATGGAGCTTTACCGAGGCCACGGCTGACGGACACAACATGTTCGGCGTGCCTCGCCGAGAGGAGCTGATGTCGGCCGCGTCGAACGTCGCCCATTGACCGCCGCCCGTGGACGATAGACGGCGGCACGTTTGGCCGGCGCCGGTGTTCGTCCCGCGAAGACGATGCTGCCCCGAAATGAAAATGTCGTTCGGGGCAGCCGGTGGCGCGACGCCCGACGTCAGGCGAGCGAGGCGACCGCTTCTTCGATCAGCGCGACGACCTCCGGGGCACGCGAGGCCAGCGACGCGTGGCTCGCGTCAAGCGTGATCGTCTTCTTCGCCTTGATGCGCTCCGCCATCCACTGTTCGGTTTCCGGCGGAATCATGTTGTCGCGGCTCGACACCTGATACCAACTGGGCTTCACCTTCCAGGCCGGCGGGCCGGACTTGTCTTCAAAGCAGCGTCCTGCAATCGGCTTCTGCGCGACGGCCATGACCAGCGCTTCGGTCTCGCCGAGATCCTGGCCGAAGCTCTGGCGGAACGTCGCCTGGTCGAGCCAGAGGAAACCATCCTTATCAGGCCGGATACTGCCGGCACCGGAAGGGGCGTCGCGGCGGGCGAAGATGCTGCCGAGACTGTCACCTTCGTCGGGCGCGAAAGCGGCGATATAGACCAAGCCGGCAACGTTCGGCGCGTGGCCGGCGCCGGTGATCACGGCACCGCCATAGGAATGGCCGACCAGCAATGTCGGCCCGTCCTGTGCGGCCACAAGTTTCGATGTCCGGTCGATGTCGTCGGCAAGTGACGTCAGCGGGTTCTGGACCGCTGCGACATTGTAGCCCTTGGCGTGCAGCGGCGGTATCACGTGGCGCCAATGCGAGGCGTCACCCCAGGCGCCATGGACCAGGACGATGTTCTTGATGGCTGGCATTGTCCGTTCCTTTCCTTCCCACTTCAGCGCCGCGCGTCTTATTAGACGCGCAAAGGTCGCTGTAACACTTTGAATTGCTGTATGTTTTATCCTTAGATCGAATACAGTCTAACGAAACATGCGGTAGGGCTCTCGAATCCTCGGCACTTTGCCGTCGACATGGCGCGTGCCTCCTGCCGGGCGGATGCGTTCAGGTCGCGAGAGCAAAGTAGGGCGGCGAGGCTGGCCGATCCATGAGCTACCCCGAATATTCCGCGCAGTGGCGGCCGCTGCGGTCGATGCCGTCACTCGGTGGCTTGCACGGCAATGCCGTCACGGTGGGCCGGTTGATCAGATCACAGGTAGGCAGACGATCGGCTTCATCGAAGCACGATCGCCGTTCCTCTCATCTATCGATCAAGTTCTCGATCGTGCCTTACTGTTTCTTGTAGGCGCCGTCGAACGAGGCAGAGTTGCCGCAGAAAACGCGGCAATCCTTGGGAGTGACATCGATCTGGGAACCTGTGATCTTCAAGTCGACCGTGCACTGACCGTCGGCGCCGATTTCCTCAGGCGTGAAAACGTGCTGCACCGCCTCCCCTTCAAGCGGGGCACGGAAGGTTACCGAGCAGGAGTCGTAGGAGGGAGCGCCGACATCGGTCGAGATGTTGACCAAGAGGTTGCCATCGGGAAACAACACGCTGTCGAGCACGCCGCGCGCGTTCCCGTACGTGCCTGTGAGATGTTTTTGGTCATAGGCGGAGCTGAGTTCGGCATAGCGGCCACGATAGCTGTCGATCAGGCAATTCATCACCTTCTCGTCCGAACCCTTGCAATGGTCTCGCTTTGCAAGCCAGGCGCGCTGGCTCGATTCCAGTGTGGCGGCATCCGCGCCTGGCGCAGCGCGGACGGCCTTGTACAGGTCGGCCATGGTCTGATCGATCCACCCCATTCCGGAATCTCCGCCGGAGCAAAGAACTTTTTCGACCTGGCTCTTGGCCTTTGAACAATCAAAGCTCGGCTCCTCCTGCGCCTGGACCAGAGATGGTGCAGTCGACATTGAGAAAAGACCAAGACCGAAAACGAAAAATCTGTTCATTGTACCGTCTCCTCGTGTGGCGTTGGACAACCCGTGAGAACTGTGCGTGCCGTTGGTTTCACAAATTCGATGGCAAGGGTCAGGGCCTGTTAAATTCATCCACTCTGTTCAGGACCATGGGATCGGATGGAAGGAAACAGGCGCAAGGCAAGACCCGAAGGTCTTGTCGAGCACTGTTTTCGATCAGACTGCCCATAGTCCTGATCACGAAGGGCGAGGCCGATTTTGCGCGTGGCTGCGTCGGAAGGATTTGAAAATGTTGGTGTATATCCTGCCGCTGTAGTGTGTGTGCAACAACGTAACGCTGCTTGAAATTAAGTTGTATCCTATTGAATACTGCAATCTTTGCGATTTTGCGTCAAGGTAAACGAGTAGCGATTCATGCCGCTTTCCATTTAGCGCAATCCGCAGTGTGCCGATGATCCGGCACGGATCGTCCCATGCTGTTCTGATCCTCTCCAATATCGCGCTTAGGCGTCATCGGCCGCAGGTTCGATGAACCTTGGAAGCAAAACGTAAAAAGGGCTTCCGGTTTCCCGAAAGCCCTTTTTATCAGAAACTTGGATGGTGGGCGTGACAGGGATTGAACCTGTGACCCCTACGATGTCAACGTAGTGCTCTCCCGCTGAGCTACACGCCCATCCGATGAGGCGCATAGACCATAGAACCCGCTCTCGCGTCAATAGGGTTTTCGAAGGTTTTTTGACTGAAATTTTGCTGGCGGTTTTCCGTCATCGTCTGCCGCCTGTGGCGGCTTGCCGGAAGTCCGGATTTCCGGGCTTTGCGCGTAAGTCACTGAAATAAAAAGACCGCCGGAGATCCCTGTGGATCGCGGCGGTCGATCTGAAGTCTGCGCCGATCCGGTCCAAGTGTCACGGACGGCGGCGGCAGCTGTGGAAAAAATGTCTGGCCTCAGGCGGCCAGCATCTTGTTGACCTCGTCGACCAGGTCGCGAAGGTGGAAGGGCTTCGACAGGACCTTGGCGTCCTTCGGAGCTTTCGAATCCGGGTTCAGCGCGACCGCGGCAAAGCCGGTGATAAACATCACCTTGAGATCCGGATCGAGTTCGGTCGCCCGACGGGCAAGCTCGATGCCGTCCATCTCGGGCATGACGATATCGGTCAGGAGAAGCGAGAAGGGCTCTTCGCGAAGGCGGTCGTAGGCGCTGGCGCCGTTGTCATAGGACATGACCTTGTAGCCAGCCTTTTCGAGCGCCTTCACAAGGAAGCGGCGCATATCGTTGTCGTCTTCGGCAAGAAGGATTTTCACAGTCATGAACTCGGCCGTTGCTTCTCTTTATTCATTGCGTATGGATTGCGGCGTTCTATCCAAACCGCAACGGGGTAAATATCTCGTGAACGCGACGCGTCAACTCCCCAGAAACCGGAGTGGGCGCACTATGGACACAGAGCCGACCAACTGGCAACATGATGGCAACAGCAAGAACCGCACATGGTAAAAAGGGTTCCGATGGGGGAGATGACGGAGAGGGAGCTGTTTGAGGTTCTGGAACCTGCAAGTCAGCGGATTCCCTTCGTATTCAACTCGCCGCATAGCGGCCGCTCTTATCCACAGGCCTTTCTCGATCAGTCCCGCCTCGATGCGCTGGCGATCCGTCGTTCCGAAGATCACTATGTCGACGAGCTGTTCCAGAACGCGACGTTCCTCGGCGCGCCGATGCTGCTGGCGCATTTCCCGCGGGCCTTCCTCGACGTCAACCGCGAGCCTTACGAACTCGACCCGCGCATGTTCGACGGGCCGGTGCCGCCGCATGCCAATATCAGTTCGATGCGGGTGGCAGGCGGCCTTGGAACCGTGCCGCGGCTTGTCGCCGAGAACATGGAAATCTATCGCGGCCGCTTCCCCGTCGAAGACGCGCTGGCGCGCATCGAGACGATCTACAAGCCCTACCACGCCACCTTGCGCAAGCTCATCGCCCGCACGCATGTCCAGTTCGGCCTGTCGGTCTTGATCGATTGCCACTCGATGCCCGGCAATGTGCATCTGCCGGGCAGCGCCCAGCGGCCGGACTTCATCATCGGCGATCGTTACGGCACCAGTGCCGCGGCGGAACTGTCGAGGATGGCCGTCGATCTGTTGGCTGAGCTCGGCTATACCGTCGCGCGCAACAAGCCCTATGCCGGCGGTTTCATCACCGAACATTACGGCCGACCGAGCCGCGGCCTGCATGCGCTGCAGATCGAGATCAATCGCGGGCTCTATGTCGATGAGACGACGCTGGTCCGCAAGCCCGGTTTCGGCGCGCTGGTCGCCGATCTCACCAGCTTCATCGCGTCGCTCGCGCGTCATGTCGAGGATTATGGCGCCTATCTGCCGCTTGCTGCGGAGTAGCGTCGGTTCCCTATGGCATGTTCCTTAAATCCTATTCGATTTAAGGATAAAAACATGCAGCAATTCAAAGCGCTACAGCGACCTTTGCGCGTCCAATAAGCCGCGCGGCGCTGTAGTAGACCTCAAAAAGAACCGCGCCGGTGGCGCGGTTAAGTCTAGGGAGGAAACACCCAAGGAGGGTATTTACAGTCACAAGTGACTGCACAAAAACCCTAATATTGCACTGCACAATTGTCAAGTTGAGAGAGTGAAAACTTTTGCAGTGCGGCAAAGGAATTTCACCGGATCGACGGCGCTGAAACGATCGGAACGGCCCACCGTCTTGGATCGCTGACAGCCGGTCGCTTGGCCGTTTGCCTTTCTGCAGATTTCGTCTATGCAGATTGGACCTTCCTGCTTCTTTCCCTAAAGAGAGTGACATGCTGCCCGACCGCTCCTTTTTCGATCGTCTCGCCGATGCCGCCAAGGCGGAAACCTTGCCGCGCTTTCGCATCGGCACGAGCGTCGTCAACAAGCTCGAGGGCGGTTTCGATCCGGTGACCGAGGCCGATCAGTCGGCTGAGGCCGCGATCCGCGCTCTGATCGAGGAGAATTTCCCCGGTCACGGTATCCTCGGCGAGGAGCATGGCAATGTCGGGCTCGATCGCGAATATGTCTGGGTGATCGATCCGATCGATGGCACGCGCGCCTTCATCTCCGGCCTGCCGGTCTGGGGCACGCTGATCGGTCTTTATCGCAACGGCGATGCGGTGATGGGCCTGATGGATCAGCCATTTACCGGCGAACGCTTCTTTGCCGACGGCAAGCAGGCGCTCTACCGTGGACCCGACGGCGACAAGGTGCTGTCGACCCGCACTTGCGACGCGCTTTCAGATGCCGTGCTGTTTACGACCTCGCCGCATCTCTACACCGGCGACAACAAGACCCGCTTCGAGGCGCTGCAGGACAAGGTGCGGCTGTTCCGCTACGGTTGTGATTGCTATGCCTTCGCGCTGCTTGCGGCCGGTCATGTCGACCTGGTCATCGAGTGCGGGCTCAAGCCCTATGACGTCGGCGGCCTTATCCCGTTGATCGAGCAGGCTGGCGGCATCGTCACCAACTGGCAGGGCGGCCCGGCGGAAATGGGTGGCGAAGTCATCGCTGCCGGCAGCGCCGAACTGCATGCGCAGGCGCTGGAAATTCTCAAAGGCTGAATTTTCTCAAAAGACTGAATTGTCTCAGGCCGCTTCGCCTTCGTCCTTGTCGTCCTTATCGGGAATGACGAAAGCAAGAATGGCCGCCATGGCCTGGGCGCGATAACGATCGGCCTCGTGCAGCAGTTCGTGGCGCGCACCGTCGATCGGGATCATGTGGGCGGCGCGGAAATTGCGCGCCAGCCACTCGACGGCGACATGCGGCACCAGCCGGTCGGCTGTCGGCGCCAGGATGATCGTCGGCAGGGTGATGCGGGTCAGATGTTCCCGTCGGGCGACGCGGCGCATTGCACGAAACGCTTCGGTCAACCAGCGCGCCGACGGCGGCCCAAGTCGCAATTCCGGATAGGCTTCGGTCAAGGCCAGGTTGCGCGCAAAGCGCCGGCGGTCGGCGGTCAGCACGTTGTTTTCAAAGGGGCGATTGCCTTTGTCGGCATGCAATGGCAGCCGCCCGAGACCGACCCAGCGCATCACCGTTGCCATGCTGGCGATGCTGCGTTCGCCAATTATCTGGCCACCGAGGCCGACAAAGGGGGCAAGCACCACCAGGCGATCAATGCGGCTCGAAAGCATGGGCGCGAGCGACAGCGCGACCAGCGCGCCCATGGAGTGGGCGACAATCGAAAACGGCAGCCGGGTATCCGGCAGCACGATCTGTTCGAGGAAGGTGGTCAGATCGCGCTCGTAATAGGAGAAGCGCTCGACATGGCCGCGCCCGGCCTCGGGCAAGAGCCGCTCCGAGCCCGCCTGGCCGCGCCAGTCGAAGGTTGCGACCCAGAGGCCGGCGGCGTTGAGTTCGGCGATGGTCTCGAAGTATTTCTCGATCGATTCGTTGCGGCCCTGCAGCAGCACCACGGTGCCGCGCGCAACCGGCGTCCTGGTCTTGAAGATGGCGTAGCGGATCTTGCGGCCACCGGCTCCATCGAAGAAGCCCGCCACGTGATTGTCCGGTATCGGATTATCCGGTGTGGAGCGGAGGATCGTGGTCATGACGGACGAAACCAGGCTGAAGACGCGTTGATCGGTATCATCAGGGATAGGCGGCGGGCTTGGCGCCGTCAAAGAAAAAAGCCGGAAACGGTGGGTGAAATCCGGACGATCACCGTTTCCGGCCGCTGAAGGGGAAGGGACATGTCACTTCAGCCCCAGGAGATTTCCTCCCAGTGTGGCCTTTGTAACGCCCCTGATCTGAACCACGGCCGAACCTGTCATTCATCCGCCATTCACCTCTTGGGAATCTTGAGGCGGCATGCCTTGAACTGACGAAATCGCATTCCCATCTCTTGCTCACGGACGCCGATAACGGGTCCGTTCACCGGTCGCGCCGCTGCCTGGATGGGGTGGCAGACCAGACATCGCAAACAGTTGCTCCCAGGAGGACACCATGCGTCACGTTGATTTTTCCCCCCTCTATCGCTCCACCGTCGGCTTCGACCGCCTCTTCACGATGCTCGACAGCCTCGGCCAGCCTGACCAGGCTCAGACCTATCCGCCCTATAACATCGAGCGCACCGGCGAAAACGCCTACCGCATCACCATGGCGGTTGCCGGCTTCGACGAAACCGAACTGTCGATCGAAGCGCGCGAACATACGCTGACAATCAAGGGCGAAAAGAGCGAGGACAAGGCCGAAGAAAACCAGTTCCTGCATCGCGGTATTGCCAAGCGCGCCTTCGAGCGTCGCTTCCAGCTTGCCGACCATGTGGAGATCAAGTCCGCTTCGCTGAAGAATGGCCTGCTGCACATCGACCTCACCCGCGAGATCCCGGAAGCAGCCAAGCCGCGCCGGATCGACATTACGTCGGTCGCATCGCAGCCGAAGCAGATCGAGGCCCAGAACCTCTAATCCCTCCCTCCCAAGCTTGAAGAGGCGGCGCCCGAAAGGACGCCGCCTTTTTTTGGGATCGTTGTTTTCGCGTCTTCCCGGACAGGTTCTAGATCATTGAAATAACGCAATGCCGGACGGAAAACCGTTTCACACTTTTCCTGGAATTGCTTTAGGGGCGGACGGGTTCGGCGATGGCGTCCAGCTCTTTGCGGGCGGCGTAACGCTGGGCAATCACCGCGCAGGCCATCAGCTGGATCTGGTGGAAGAGCATGACCGGCAGCACGATCGCACCGATGTTCTGGCCGGCGAAGATGGCGCTTGCCATCGGGATGCCGCTCGCAAGGCTCTTCTTCGAGCCGCAGAAGGTAATGGCGATCTCGTCGGCGCGGTTGAAACCGAAGAGGCGGCTGCCGAACATGGTGACGGCGAGTACCAGCGCCAGCATGACGATCTCGATCGCGACCAGCACCCCGAGATCGGCAAGCGAAAAGGTCTGCCATAGCCCCGATGTGACGGCCTGGCTGAAGGCCAGATAGACGACCATGAGGATCGAACCGCGGTCGACGGGCGCAAGCAGGCCCTTGCGCGCCCGGATCCAGCCGCCGATCCACGGCTGCAACAATTGACCGGCGATGAACGGTGCCAGCAGCTGCAGCAGGATCTGCTCAAGGGCATCCAGCGACACACCGCCATGGCCGCCGGCGGAAAATAGGAGACCGACGAGAAGCGGCGTCAGGAACATGCCGAAGATGTTGGAGGCGGACGCTGAGGAGATTGCTGCCGGGACATTGCCGCCGGCAACCGACGTGAAGGCGATCGACGATTGCACGGTCGAGGGCAGGACGCAGAGGAAGAGGATGCCGGTATAGAGCGCCGGCGGCAGGACCGATGACGGTACGAAGCCGACGACGAGGCCGATCAGCGGGAACAGCACGAAGGTCGATGCCAGGATCGCCAGATGCAGCCGCCAATGCAGGAAGCCGGCGACGACGACATCGCGCGACAATCTTGCGCCATGCAGGAAGAAGACCAGGCCGACCGCCACCTTCGTTGCCATGGCGAACCAGGCCGTCGCCTCGCCATGGATCGGCAGCATCGATGCCAGAAGCACGGTGAGAAGCAGGAGCAGGGTGAAGGTGTCGGGAAGATAGCGGCCCATGTCTGTCACTGGCTCGATTGAGAAACGTCTTGCCGAGAAATGTCATTATGAAGCAGGATGCAAGGAATAACAGTTATCGCGAAATTGGATAATGCATGCTCGACCTCGTGCAACTGCGCAGCTTCGTTGCGCTCGAACAGATGGGCAGCTTCACCCTCGCGGCCGAGAGACTGGCGCTTGGCCAGTCGACGGTCAGTCAACATATTCAAAGGCTTGAGGCGTCGCTCGGGCGCAAGCTCGTTGCCCGCGACACGCACCGGGTCTCGTTGACGACGGATGGTCAGGCCCTGCTTGCCCATGCGCGTTCGATGCTGGCGATCGACGACGAGGTCAAGGCGCTGTTTGCCGAAAGCAGTCTGCGCGGACGATTACGGCTGGGCATGTCGGAGGATTTCGTCACCAGCCGGTTGCCGGGCGTGCTCGAAGATTTCGTTCGCGCCCATCCGTCGGTGGAGCTCGAATTGACGGTAGCACTCAGCGGCGTGCTCTACCATATGCAGGATGGTGGCGAGATCGATCTGGTGCTGGCAAAGCGGCGGCTGGGCGATCCGCGCGGCGAACTGGTCTATCGCGAGCCGCTGGTCTGGTTGGCGCGTGATCCCGAGCGTGTGAAGCGTGACAGGGTGCTGCCGTTGATCGCCTTTCCGCCGCCGAGCATCACGCGCAGCGTGGCGCTCGAGGTGCTCGACCGGCATCGGCTGCCATGGCGGATCGTCTGCACCTGCGGCAGCCTCAGCGGGCTGACGGCCGCCGCCCAAGCGGGCATGGGCGTGCTCGCCCAGCCGCGCAGTATGGCGCCGCAGGGCCTGCGGGAAATACCCACCGGCACCTTGCCGCCGCTGGAGGATGTCGAGTTCGTACTGGTTCCCAGCAAGGGCGCCGACCAGAAGCTGATCGCGGCGCTCTCGACCGAGATTTTGTCGAAGGTGAGGACGTTACAGGGCCAGGCGTGAGCCACAACACCGCGCGTGGCACGCGGTATTGTGGCTCTTTGAATTTGCTGCATAATTTTCTCCTCGGATCTATCCTGATCCAAGGAATTATGCAGTCGCCTCAGCAGGCTGCGACGAAGCGATCGACGTCGTCCATCTTGGTCGCAAAGCTCGTCACCAGGCGATAGAGGCCCTCGTCGGCCGCGAGGCTTCCGGCGAGTTCGTGCGGAACAGGCCAGTCGTAGAAAACGGCGCCTTGCTCCTGCAGTTTCGTCGCCACGTCCTTTTTCAGGATGACGAAGACCTCGTTGGCTTCGACCGGCCAACCGAGCCGGCTGTTGCGCGAAGCGGCGATGCCGTTGGCAAGACGCCGGGCCATGGCGTTGGAATGCCGGGCGAGGTCGAGCCAGAGACCGCCTTCGAGGTAGGCGTCGAACTGGGCCGAGACGAAGCGCGATTTCGAGAACAACTGAGCCGAGCGCTTGCGCAGGAAATGCATCTCGTGCGCCTTCGAAAGATCAAAGAGGACAAGGGCCTCGGCGCACCAGCAGCCGTTCTTCGTGCCGCCGAAGGAAACGAGATCGACGCCACGCTTCCAGGTCATCTCGGCCGGTGTGGCATCGAGGCTGACCAGCGCATTGGCAAAGCGGGCGCCGTCCATGTGCAGCGGCAGCTTGTGTGCATTGGCGACCGCGGCAATCGCCTCGATCTCATCGAGTGCGTAGACGGTGCCGCTTTCGGTCGCTTGCGTCAGCGTGACCGCCATCGGCTGACCGCCATGGACATTGTCGAGCGGGTAGCGGCGAATTTCCGCCTCAAGGCGCGATGCGTCCATCTTGCCATGTTTGCCGTCGACGGGCTTCAACCTCGATCCATGGGTGAAGAATTCCGGAGCGCCGCACTCGTCGGCCGTCACGTGCGCTTCGCGGTGGCAGAACGCGACGCCGCCGGCGCGGCTGGTGCTGGCGAGCGCCAGCGAATTGGCGGCCGTTCCCGTGCCGACGAAGAAGACTGCGACATCGCGCTCGAAAACCTCCGACAGTTTCCTCTCCACCTTCCGGTCGAGCTCACTGGTGCCGTAGGCGGAGGCGTAGCCGTCGGCATGGGTCACGAGGCTCTGGGCGATGGCAGGGTGGGCGCCAGCCCAGTTGTCAGAGGAAAAAATCATCACATATCGTCCTGTTTCACGGTCATATCGACGTCGTTCGGGCGACCATAACCCACCTGCCGGCCGGATCAATCACGGTCGCTGCTATGGAGGCCAACAGGATACCAGTTTGAAACCAAAATGAAGAAAACGTCCGTTTGTCGTAATTAAATTATAAAACCGGGAAATTTTCGGCAATGTTCGGCAAAATCCCTTCTATTATTTGCTCATATGCCCCTTGCGGAGGGGGGCGGTTTCTGGCATAGAGCGCATGAAATAGGACAGTCTTGCTGTCCTATTTCGGTCTAGGGACCGGAACAATCGCCGCAAGTGCCCAAAAAATCGGCAATCGGCGTGTGGCGCAGGGGGATCCGCCGGATTTCATCCGGTTGTTAACGCCTGCCATCAGGATGGTCACTGACATCAATGCCTGATGATGCCGTGCATTATTTGCGACCTGATCAGGATCATGAGACGATGAATGCCCCGGCTTTGCGGCACGTGAATGCGTGCGACGAGAAGCCATGCGCGGGCGCAGGTATGCCCGGACATGCCGGGTTCAACAGGAGGGAAGACGATGACGGATCACACGCCATCACAGCAATCTGGGCTCAACCTCGCACACACTGTTGCGACGGCTGAAAAAACGCCCACATTCCCGTCCGGCCTGCCGCGAAAACAGGGTCTCTATGATCCGCGCAACGAACACGATGCCTGCGGCGTCGGCTTCGTCGCGCATCTGAAGGGTGAGAAGTCGCACCAGATCGTGCGCGACGGCCTCTTCATGCTCGAAAACCTGACGCACCGCGGTGCCGTCGGCGCCGACCCGCTGATGGGTGACGGCGCTGGCATCCTCGTGCAGATCCCCGACCGCTTCTTCCGCGAGGAAATGGCCAAGCAGGGCGTTACCCTGCCGAAGGCCGGCGAATATGGCGTCGGCTACCTCTTCATGCCGCGCGACGAAAAGCTGATTGCCCATTTCAAGGACGTGATCAGCGAAGTGGTCGCCGAGGAAGGCCAGCACGTGCTTGGCTTCCGCGACGTGCCGGTCGACAATTCGTCGCTTTCCAAGGCTCCTGATATCGCTGCGACCGAACCGCACCATGTGCAGGTGTTCATCGGTGCCGGCCGCGATGCCGCGACCAACGCCGAATTCGAGCGTCGCCTGTTCACGCTGCGCAAGGTGATCTCCAACCGCATCTATGCGGAAGCGGAAGGCGGCGATCTCGGCTTCTACGTCGTGTCGCTGTCGACGCAGACGATCGTCTACAAGGGCATGTTCCTGGCCTATCAGGTCGGCGCCTACTACAAGGACCTGGAGGACGAGCGCTTCCAGTCGGCCGTCGCCCTGGTTCACCAGCGCTTCTCGACCAACACGTTTCCGTCCTGGAAGCTCGCGCACCCCTATCGCATGGTCGCCCACAACGGCGAAATCAACACGCTGCGCGGCAACGTCAACTGGATGGCGGCGCGCCAGGCTTCCGTGTCCTCGCCGCTCTTCGGCGACGACATCTCCAAGCTCTGGCCGATCTCCTACGAGGGTCAGTCGGACACCGCCTGTTTCGACAACGCGCTCGAATTCCTGGTGCAGGGCGGTTACTCGCTTTCGCATGCGGTGATGATGCTGATCCCCGAAGCCTGGGCCGGCAACCAGCTGATGTCGCCCGAGCGCAAGGCGTTCTACGAATACCACGCAGCGCTGATGGAGCCGTGGGACGGACCGGCAGCCGTGGCCTTCACCGACGGCCGCCAGATCGGCGCGACGCTCGACCGCAACGGTCTGCGTCCGGCCCGCTATATCGTCACATCTGATGATCGCGTCATCCTCGCGTCTGAAGCCGGCGTGCTTCCGGTCGACGAAGAAAAGATCGTCAAGAAGTGGCGCCTGCAGCCGGGCAAGATGCTGCTCATCGACATGGAGCAGGGTCGCATCATCTCCGACGAGGAGGTGAAGTCTTCGCTCGCCGACAAGCATCCTTACCGCAAGTGGCTCGACGATACCCAGCTCATCCTCGAAGAGTTGAAGCCGGTCGAGCCGCGTGCGCTGCGCCGCGACGTTTCCCTGATCGACCGCCAGCAGGCCTTCGGCTACACGCTCGAAGACACCAAGATCCTGATGTCGCCAATGGCCACCACCGGCCAGGAAGCCATCGGCTCGATGGGCACCGACACGCCGATCTCGGCAATGTCCGACAAGCGCAAGCTGCTCTATACCTACTTCAAGCAGAACTTCGCGCAGGTCACCAACCCGCCGATCGACCCGATCCGCGAAGAGCTGGTGATGAGCCTCGTCTCGTTCATCGGCCCGCGCCCGAACCTGCTCGATCATGCCGGCATGGCGCATGCCAAGCGGCTGGAAGTGCGCCAGCCGATCCTGACCAACGGCGATCTGGAAAAGATCCGCTCGATCGGCCATACCGAGGACCGGTTCGACACCAAGACGCTCGACTTCACCTACGACATTTCGCGCGATGCCGAAGGCATGCCGGAAATGCTCGATCGCCTCTGCGAACGTGCGGAAGCGGCGGTCAAGGGTGGCTACAACATCATCGTGCTTTCCGACCGCCAGGTCGGTCCGGACCGCGTCGCGATCCCGGCGCTGCTGGCAACGGCCGCCGTGCACCACCACCTGATCCGCAAGGGCCTGCGCACCTCGGTCGGCATCGTGCTGGAATCCGGCGAACCGCGTGAAGTGCATCACTTCTGCCTGCTCGCCGGCTACGGCGCCGAAGCGATCAACCCGTATCTTGCCTTCGATACGCTGACCGACATGCACAAGCGCGGCGATTTCCCCAAGGAAGTCGACGGCAGCGAAGTGGTCTACCGCTATATCAAGGCGGTGGGTAAGGGCATCCTCAAGGTGATGTCCAAGATGGGCATCTCGACCTACCAGTCCTATTGCGGCGCGCAGATCTTCGATGCTGTCGGCCTGTCGTCGAAGCTGGTCGACCAGTTCTTCTTCGGGACTGCGACGACGATCGAAGGCATCGGCCTTGAAGAGATCGCGGCCGAAACCGTCGCCCGCCACAAGGCAGCCTTCGGTGCCGATCCGGTGCTTGCCAACACGCTCGATATCGGTGGCGAATATGCCTACCGCATGCGCGGCGAAAGCCACGCCTGGACGCCGGATGCGATCGCCTCGCTGCAGCATGCCGTGCGCGGCAATGCAGAGGATCGCTATCGCGAATTTGCCGAGATGGTGAACAACTCGGCGCTCAGGATGAACACGATCCGTGGCCTGTTCACCGTCAAGAGTGCGGAGGCTGCCGGCCGCAAGCCGATCTCCGTCGACGAGGTCGAGCCGGCCACCGACATCGTCAAGCGCTTCTCGACGGGCGCCATGTCCTTCGGCTCGATCAGCCGCGAGGCGCATACGACGCTGGCAATCGCCATGAACCGGATCGGCGGCAAGTCGAACACCGGCGAAGGCGGCGAGGAAAGCGACCGCTACCTGCCGCTGCCCGATGGCTCGACCAACCCGGAACGGTCGGCGATCAAGCAGATCGCCTCCGGCCGCTTCGGCGTGACCACCGAGTATCTTGTTAATGCCGACATGCTGCAGATCAAGGTGGCCCAGGGCGCCAAGCCCGGCGAGGGCGGGCAGCTGCCCGGCCATAAGGTGGATGCGACCGTCGCCAAGACCCGGCATTCGACGCCGGGCGTCGGCCTGATTTCGCCGCCGCCGCACCACGACATCTACTCGATCGAAGATCTGGCGCAGCTGATCTACGACCTGAAGAACGTCAACCCTGAAGCCGATGTTTCGGTCAAGCTGGTCTCGGAAGTGGGCGTCGGCACGGTTGCTGCCGGTGTCGCCAAGGCGCGCGCCGACCACATCACCGTTTCCGGTTTCGACGGCGGCACCGGCGCATCGCCGCTGACGTCGTTGAAACACGCCGGCAGCCCCTGGGAAATCGGCCTTGCCGAAACTCAGCAGACGCTGGTGCTGAACGGCCTTCGGTCGCGCGTTGCCCTTCAGGTCGATGGTGGCCTGAAGACCGGCCGCGACGTGATCATCGGCGCGCTTCTCGGCGCCGACGAGTTCGGTTTTGCCACCGCGCCGCTGATTGCGGCCGGCTGCATCATGATGCGCAAGTGCCACCTCAACACCTGTCCTGTCGGTGTCGCGACCCAGGATCCGGTGCTGCGCAAGCGCTTCAAGGGCACGGCCGAGCACGTCATCAACTACTTCTTCTTCGTTGCAGAGGAAGTGCGCGAGATCCTCGCCTCGCTCGGCGTGCGCAGGCTCGATGAAATCATCGGTGCTTCCGAACTCTTGGAGAAGGACGGCGCGCTCGCCCACTGGAAGGCCAACGGTCTCGATTTCTCGAAGATCTTCCACAAGGTCGACGCTCCGAAGGCGGAGACCTACTGGACCAGCCGCCAGAAGCACCCGATCGACGACGTGCTCGACCGAACGCTGATCGAGAAGGCCAAGATCGCCTTGGAAACCAAGGCGCCCGTCGCCTTCGAAGCCAAGATCAAGAACGTCGACCGGTCGGCCGGCGCCATGCTTTCGGGTGTGCTTGCCAAGCGCTGGGGCCACAAGGGCCTGAAGGACGATACGATCCACGTCACCCTCAAGGGTACGGCGGGCCAATCCTTCGCCGCCTTCCTGGCGCGCGGCATCACCTTCGACCTGGTGGGCGACGGCAACGACTATGTCGGCAAGGGGCTTTCCGGTGGCCGTATCATCGTCCGGCCGCCTGAAAACACCAAAATCGTGCCCGAAAACTCGATCATCGTCGGCAACACCGTGCTTTACGGCGCGATCTCCGGCGAATGCTACTTCAACGGTGTTGCCGGCGAACGCTTCGCCGTGCGCAATTCCGGTGCCATTGCGGTCGTCGAAGGCGTGGGCGACCACGGCTGCGAATACATGACCGGCGGTGTCGTCGTCGTTCTCGGCGCGACGGGCCGCAACTTCGCGGCCGGCATGTCCGGCGGTGTTGCCTATGTGCTGGACGAGGAAGGCGATTTCGCCCGCCGCTGCAACATGGCGATGGTCGAACTGCAGCCGGTGCCCGAAGAAGACGACATGCTCGAGAAGCTGCATCATCACGGCGGCGACATCATGCACAAGGGCATGGTCGACGTGTCCGGCGATATGACGCGCCACGACGAGGAGCGGCTCTATCAGCTGATCTCCAGCCACCTGCACCACACGGGCTCGCCCCGGGCAAAGGCGATCCTCGACCATTGGGCAGACTACCGGCCGAAATTCCGCAAGGTCATGCCGGTCGAATATCGTCGTGCGCTCGAAGACATGGAACGCATGAAAATGGCAGAGGCGGCCGAATAGAGGCCCCGGTGAAAAGGGCTCCCGGTTCCGAAAAGGGTTCGGGGGTTCATCACGCGCGCTTGTCTCAAGCGCCTGTTCAGACGCATAGCTATCAGGATGATACGATGGGTAAGGTAACTGGTTTTCTCGAGATCGACCGGCAAGTGGCAAAGTACCAGCCGGCGTCCGACCGCATCCGCCATTTCCGTGAATTCACCATTCCGATGTCGGAACCGGAGGTGCAGAAGCAGGCGGCACGCTGCATGGATTGCGGCATCCCCTACTGCCATGGGCCGACCGGGTGTCCGGTGCACAACCAGATCCCCGACTGGAACGATCTGGTCTACAACGGCAACTGGGAAGAGGCGATCCGCAACCTGCATTCGACCAACAACTTCCCGGAATTCACCGGCCGCGTCTGCCCCGCGCCGTGCGAGGAAGCGTGCACGCTGAACCTCGAGGATGCGCCGGTCGCGATCAAGACCGTCGAGCAGGCGATCGCCGACAAGGCCTATGAAATGGGTTACATCGTGCCGCAGCCGGCTGTTACCAAGACCGGCAAGAAGGTCGCCGTCATTGGTTCGGGTCCGGCCGGCATGGCCGCCGCCCAGCAGATGGCGCGCGCCGGTCACGAGGTTCACGTCTACGAGCGCGAGAGCAAGCCCGGCGGCCTGCTGCGCTACGGCATCCCCGACTTCAAGATGGAGAAGAACTTCATTGATCGCCGCGTCGAGCAGATGAAGGGCGAAGGCGTCACCTTCCATTGCGGCGTCAATGTCGGCGTCGACCTGCCGGCCGAGCAACTGATCGATCGCCACGATGCCGTGCTCTATTGCGGCGGCTCCGAAACGCCGCGCAATGCCGGCATCCCCGGTGTCGAATTCGCCGGCGTGCATGACGCCATGCCCTATCTCGTGCAGCAGAACCGCCGGGTCGGGCGTGAGAACATCGACAGCACCGGCTGGCCGTCAGCGCCTATCCTTGCCGGCGGCAAGCACATCGTCGTCGTCGGCGGTGGCGACACCGCCTCCGACTGCGTCGGCACGGCCTTCCGCCAGGGTGCCGTCAAGGTCACCCAGCTCGACATCCGCCCGCAGCCGCCGGAAAAGGAAGACAAGCTTGCCGTCTGGCCGTTCTGGGCGACCAAGATGCGCACCTCGTCCAGCCAGGCCGAAGGCGCGATCCGCGAGTTCCAGGTCGCGACGTTGGAGTTTGTCGGCGACGAGGACGGCAACCTCATCGGCGTCAAGTGCTGCCAGGTGGACGATCGCCGCAAGCCGATTGCCGGCACGGAGTTCATCATCAAGGCCGATCTCGCCTTCATCGCCATCGGCTTCAGCGGCCCGTTCACCGATAGCGTACTGAAGGATCTCGGCGACAAGCTGACGCTCAACACCGATCGTCGTGGCTCGACCAACGTCGTTGCCAACGACCGCGACTACAAGACTTCGGTCGACAAGTTCTGGACGGCCGGCGACGTTCGCCGCGGCCAGTCGCTCGTCGTCTGGGCGATCCGCGAAGGCCGCCAGGCGGCCCGCGCGATCGACGAGGCGCTGATGGGATCGTCGATCCTGCCGCGCTGACATCATTGCTCCCAAGTGCAAAAAGGGCTCCGCCGGTTCATCGTGGGGCCCCTTTTGCTTTAGGGAATTTCCAGGAAAAGTGCGAAGCGGCTTTCCGTCAGGAAATGCGTAAAAACAAAGAGATAGAGCATCTGTGCGCTTCCGTCCAAATCGGAAACGCTCTAGGCGAAGCGATCGCCGTGACGATGGTTGTCGCACGCAGCCGCTCGAAAAAGTGTTAGTTCCGGATCACCGGATTGCTGATGACCGTACTAGGCTTGGCGAGGCGGAAATCGTCGACACGGCCGGCAGGTGCCGCGGCAACATCCCCCTTGTCGACCAGTCGGTCGCGCGGGCTCTTGCCTGTGCCCTTGTTGGGTGCGGCATCGCCGAGCAGTGCTGCAGCGCCGTCGAGATCCGGATCGGTGAGGCCGATCGGCTGCGTCTTGACGATGTCCTCGTTGGCAAGCGGCGCGGTAACCACAAGGTCCTTCAGCCCATCGGCGCCCGGCACGTCCTTGTCGGTCGCCGCGGCATCCCCGAGCAGGCGGCGAATGTCCTTTTCCACGTAGAAGGCGAGCTTGCGTTTACCGGCTTTGGTCAGGTTGATCCCGTCGGCGCCGCGCAATCGAACCTGCTGGCCGTTGATGTCGGAGCCGGTCAGCACGAACTTGCCGCCTTCGTCGACGAAACCGTCCCAAATGTCGACGAACTGGCCACCGACCTTTTCGACTTCCTCGCGGTAGATGCCGTTGAACGTCACCATGTCGGCGGTCATCGCGGCGGACTGGAACGGCGGCATGCCGACCCACAGGACCGGCAGTTTTTCCTTGTGTGCCAACTCTGCTAGCGCATGGACACGTTTGCGGTATTCCTCGGTCCAAAGATCGGTGCGGTACTTTTCCTTGGTGCTGCCGATCTGCATCTGCTGACGATCGTTGGCGCCGAGGCTGATGATGATGACGGAAGGCTTGATCTCGCCCACATAGCTCGGCAGCGTCACCGGCCAGTTGAAATAGTCCTCGCGCACCAGCCCGGACGAGCCGCTTGCGCGCGTCTCGATGGTGATGCCGGGCGTCATCTCGAATGCGGTCTTCAGGCCATCGCCGAGGCTGCCGGCCATGAAGTCGCCGACGACCAGAACCTTCTTGGAGTCCGGCGCCTTTTCAACCGGCTGCGGCACCGGCGCCGCATCGGCAATGGCGGGCTTTGCCTTTTGCTGGCCCGGAGCCTTCTGTCGTTGCGGGGTTTGGCTTTGGCGGGCGCGCCTCGGGCGCGGCTGTTGCGGAAACTCGTACCGCTCGTCGATTACGCGGCGTTCGCGCGTGAGGCCGCCGAACAGCAACTGGAAGAGATTGCGTCGCTGCACCCTCTGCTGGGCTTCCGCATAACTTGCGGCAAAGCCGACGAACAGCATCGCGGCTGCGGCGATGATCATCGTCGCCGTCCTCCAGGGCATTGCGCCCCCTGTCATCCGGGCCTTGGTTTTCGCATGCATATCTGATCATCCATCGAACGGACGGCGGCCGCAAGGCCGCCGTCGCGTTTCGGGCGTGCGCGTCAGTTGCGCAGGGCGCGCAGCAGATGTTGTGTCGGCTCGCCGTCCGGCGCCAGGCCGTTCTTCGATTGGAACTCCTGGATCGCAGCCTTGGAGCCGGATCCGAAATTGCCGTCGACTTCGCCGCTGTAATAACCCAGTTCCTTCAGGCGGTTCTGCAATTCGAACTTCTCGCTGATATCGAGCGAACCGTCCGGTCGCGGCCAGCGCTGCTGCATTCCGGCATAACCGGCGATCTGGTCGGCAAGAAGACCGACGCCGAGCGCGTAACTGTCCGACGCGTTGTAGCGCTTGATGACGAAGAAGTTCTTGGTCATCAGGAAGCCTGGACCGTTACCGCCGCTCGGCAGCTTCAGTTCGGCCCGCGAATTGCCGTTGCGGAAGCCCTTGCCGTTCGGGCGGAGGAAACCGAGTGCTGCCCACTGGGCAAGCGTCTTCGTCTGTCCGGAATATTTCGCGGCGTTGGCCGGTGGTGCGACTTCGTAGCCCCAGGTCTCGCCCGCTTGCCAGCCGTTCTTCTTCAAAAGGTTGGCGGCGGTCGCAAGCGCGTCGGGCACCGAATTCCAGATGTCACGATGGCCGTTACCATCAGCGTCGACCGCGTAGAGCAGATAGCTGGTCGGGATGAATTGCGTGTGTCCCATGGCGCCGGCCCAGGAGCCGGTCAGTTCGCGCGGGGTGATGTCGCCGCTCTGCAGGATCTTGAGTGCGGCAATCAGCTGGGTCTTGGCGAATTTCGCGCGCTTGGGATCGGCATAGGCAAGGGTTGCGAGCGCCCGCGGCACGTAGTGCAGGCGGTCGTCCTTTTCGAGAACGGCGCCGTAGTTCGATTCCATCGACCAGATCGCCAGCAGGATCGTCTTGTCGACGCCGAAGTGCTTTTCGATCGAATTCAGCGTGCGGGCGTGCTTGGCGGCCATCTCCTGGCCGACGCGCTTGGTGTAGGGGTTGACGCGGGAATCGATGTATTCCCAGATCTTGTGCTTGAACTCAGGCTGGTAATTGGCCTTTTCGATCACGGTGGCGTCGGGTGTCTTCACGCCGGCAAAGGCCTTGCGATAGGTCGCCTGGGTGATGCCGCTCTTTGCAGCCGTGGCATAGAAGTTGTTGATCCAATTCTGGAATCCGGCATCGGCGCGCGCGGGGGAGGTGCCAAGCGCGACGGCGGATAGGACGAAGGCGGCTGCGATATGACGGAAAAACGTCCTGCGGTTTCTGATCATCAGCTGTCGGTTCCGTTTCTCTGCGGAGCCTCAGCCGTCATAGCCGGGACATTTCCGCATGGTGGCAGTCTGGAGCCAGCCTTGCGGTTCGGCGACCGCCGGCGGTTCCTGTTCTCGGATCCGGCCGCAGTCGATGCAGCGCCGGATTAAGGCGAATCTACAGAAACGTGGTCAACAAACCCTTTACCATGAAAAGGCCATTGCGTCTTCCGTGGAAGAAAATGCGAGTACCGTCCGTATCTGCATTTTTTTCGTCCCGGTTCAGCGTGCGTTCACATCGTTGCGTAGAGATTGCCGCCGCACTGCAAAGCGCTGCACGATTCCTTAAATTGATTTTGATTTAAGGATTTTAACAGCAACACTCAGGATTGAAATCCGAATGAAGGAGGTACCGATGACCGACAAGCGTAAAGTCCGCAAAGCCGTGTTCCCGGTCGCTGGTCTGGGCACGCGTTTCCTGCCGGCCACCAAGGCCGTGCCGAAGGAAATGCTGACGGTGGTGGACAAGCCGGTCATTCAATATGTGGTCGACGAGGCGATGGAAGCTGGTATCGAGCACCTGATCTTTGTCACCGGCCGCAGCAAGGCCGTGATCGAGGACTATTTCGATATCCAGGTCGAACTCGACCAGACCCTGCGCGAGCGCAACAAGAAGATCGAGATCGAGCTTCTCGACACCATTCTGCCGAAGGCCGGCACGACGAGCTTCACCCGCCAGCAGGCGCCGCTCGGCCTTGGCCATGCCGTGTGGTGCGCCCGCGAGCTGGTCGGCAACGAGCCTTTCGCGCTGTTGCTGCCCGACATGATCATGAAGGGCGAGAAGGGCTGCCTGAAGGGCATGGTCGAGCTCTACGAACAGAGCGGCGGCAACGTCATAGCAGTCGAGGAATGCGCACCGGACCAGGCCCACAAATACGGGATCGTCGGTGTCGGCGACAAGGTCGGCGACGGCTTCAAGATCACCAAGATGGTCGAGAAGCCCGCACCGGGAACGGCGCCGTCGAACTTCTTCATCAACGGCCGCTACATCCTGCAGCCGGAAATCTTCCCGATCCTGGAGAAACAGGAGCGTGGCGCCGGCAACGAGATCCAGTTGACCGACGGGATGCTGAAGCTTTCGGAGGTCCAGCAGTTCGCCGCCTATCATTTCCGCGGCGAGACCTACGACTGTGGCGCCAAGGATGGCTTCATCCTCGCCAACGTCGCCTTCGCGCTGGAGCGCGCCGATATCCGCCCGATCGTGGAGGGCCCGCTGAAGGCGCTTTTGAGCAGCTTGAAGTAATCCCGGTTCAACCGAAACGAAAAGGCCGCGTCCCCCACGGGCGCGGCCTTTTTCTTTGTGTGGAAATGCGCATTGCCGCCCGGCCTTTATGCATGGCGGCCTCTCTGCTTTTACTCAACGCCGCAGCACAAGACCGACGCCGACGCGGGTGATGTCGGTCGTATCGCCGACGTCGGGCGTGGTGCGCTCATAGCTGACATCGCCGATTAGTGCGAGGTAACGGTTCATATCCCAGGTGAGGCCTGCGCCGGTGCGCCAGGTTGTCTCGTCGAGGGAACTGGAGTCTGACGGATATTTGCGGATGATCAGGGTGTTGGACAGTCGTGCAACCAGATCGGAGCGCATCTCGTGGGTGATGATGTTGGTCAAGGCATAGTCCATCGATCCGGAAACGCCCGCTGTCGTCGACGGGTCGAGACCGGTCGATAGCCCGAAGAGCACATCCGTACCGCGTTGCGGCGACCAGTTGAGGCGGCCGTCGACGGACAGGCCGCTGACGTCGCTGAGCCGGTCATCTTCGAAACGATAGGTCTCGTAGCCAAGGGCGATCTCGCCGTAGAGCTTCTCGCCAAGGTCGACCTCCAGACCGCCACGTGTCGCGTAGCTCTGGTAGGAGCGCTCGAAGCCGAGCGTGTCCTGGCGAAGATCGTAGATCGACCCGCCGACCGCGGCCTCGATGAACGGGATCAGTGCCGGTGACATTTCATAGCCGACGCGCGCCGTCAGGGTTCCGTTGTTGCGGTTTCGGTCTTCGACCGACATCGTCGTGCCGTTTTCCAGCTCGACGTCGCCATAGGTCTGCCGTTCGAATTCGAGCCCGACCGATCCGCGGATGAGGCCGAAGTCGCGCTCGATGGCAGCGCCGAGCCGATAGGTGTTGACGCCCGATTGTGTCTTGGCATTCGAGATCGCGTTCGGATCGTCGGCGTCCTCACGGTCGAAGCTGTAGCCTGCCCGAAGACGCGCAACGGTTTCATCTGAGAGATCGAGGCGCAGTTCCGCGTCGATGTCAGCGCGAGGCTCTTCCTCGCCCTCGCCGGAGATGTTGTTCTGCAACACGCCAGCGCCGATAACCGTCAGTTCGTGGCGGGACCAATCCGACGTCAGGGTGCCGCGGATGCCGGTTTCCAGATAACCGCGGTTCTGCTTGTTGTTGTTGCCGTTGTTGCGCCATTCATGGTTGATCGTCTCGCCGATTTCCGGCCGCAGCGTGAATGTGCCGATGCGAACGCCGGGTGCGCGGTCGTCTTCCGGCTCTATTCGCGTCCGCAATCCATCGATCGTTGGTTCGCGGCGGTTGAGACGGATGAGGTCTTCGTCCGAGGCCGGAGACAGATCGTCGGTGCTGACGGCGCCCGTCGTTTGCGGATCGGCGATCGCCGGTGCTGCGGTTGCTGTGCCGGGGGCAACGATGCCAGGGGTCGTCGGCACGGCGGCGTTCGTCACCGTTTGGGCATGCGCCGAAAGCGGAGCGGCCATCGCGGTGCCGGCCAGCAGCAACGCCACCAGCGTCAAACGCCGCGCGTCTCTTCCGATCGAGCGAGTGTTGTCTGGCACCATCTGCCGTTTGTCCGCGAACCTGATTGCAATCCTTTCGCAATCGTAAAGCCGCGTGGTTAACCAATCGTTTCCAAACGGCAAAAACGCGTTAACGACATGCGCAAAAACAAGAGCTTAAAGCGCAGCACGCGCATCTGAACGGTCGCGGCGCTTTAGGCGCTCTCGACCGTCAGGTTGCGCCCGTGGCTGGCAACGATGCGAACGCGCGTACCGGCGGGCAGATCGGGCCCCTCGACGATCCAGATCGTATCGTCCAGACGCACGCGGCCGTGGCCCTCGGCAATCGGCTTTTCAAGCACGGCGGTTCGGCCGACGAGGCTTTGGGCCCGTTGGTTGAGCAGCGGTTCGTCCGTCTCCCTGGAAGACGAGGAGATGAAGTGCCGCCCAAGGAGAACGGCGACGATGGACAGAAGCGCGAAGACGACGAACTGAACCTGCCAGCCCCAGACGACAGTGTCCCACAGCAAAAGCGACAGAACGCCGGTGATGAGCGCGGCAATGGCGATCCAGACGAGGAAAACGCCGGGTGCGACGACTTCGGCCGCCAGCAGTGCAAGACCGAGAACCCACCAGCTCCAGGGGCCGAGTTCAAGGATGATGCGCTGGACCATCGCCTATTGTCCCTGAGGTTCAAACGGATCGGACGCCGGGCCGGTGCGCGGTGTCGTCGATTGGCGCTGCCGGGGGGCTGGCGCCTGGTTGTCGCCGAACACTTCCCTGGCAATTGCGCCAATGCCGCCGAGCGAGCCGATCAGCGCGGACGCTTCCATAGGCATCAGTATGATCTTCTGGTTGTTGGCAGTGCCGATCGCAGCAAGCGCTTCGGTGTATTTCTGGGCGACGAAGTAGTTGATCGCCTGGACGTCACCGGCAGCGATCGCCGCCGACACCATCTGTGTCGCTTTGGCCTCGGCCTCGGCCAGACGTTCGCGCGCCTCGGCGTCGCGGAAGGCGGCCTCGCGCTGGCCTTCGGCCTGCAGGATGGCCGACTGCTTGGCACCTTCGGCACGCAGGATCTGCGCGTTTCTCGACCCTTCCGCTTCCAGCACCTGGGCGCGCTTCTCGCGCTCGGCCTTCATCTGCCGAGCCATGGCGTCGACGAGATCCTTCGGCGGTGCGATGTCCTTGAGTTCGACGCGGGTGATCTTGATGCCCCAGGGGTTGGCGGCGTCATCGACCACGCGCAACAGCTTGTCGTTGATGGTGTCGCGGTTCGACAAAAGTTCGTCGAGGTCCATCGACCCCATGACCGAGCGGATGTTGGTCATGGTCAGGTTGAGAATGGCGTTTTGAAGATCGGACACCTGGTAGGCAGCCTGGGCGGCGTTGAGCACCTGGTAGAACGCGACGGCATCGGCCGACACGCTGGCGTTGTCCTTGGTGATGACTTCCTGGGTCGGAACGTCGAGGACCTGCTCCATCACGTTCATCCTGGCGCCGATCCGGTCGATGAACGGAATGATGATGTTGAGACCCGGTTCCATCGTCTTGGTGTAGCGGCCGAAGCGCTCCACCGTATAGCGATAGCCCTGCGGCACCGTCTTGACCATGGTGATGATCACAAAGATCACCAAGACCACCAATGCGATGACCGCAATATCAAATCCGCCCAAAGACACGTCCCCCATGATCACAACCCCAGTTTGAAGTGACACTCTAACCCAGACGTGGGCATCGGTCAGTCTATTTCAAGCGGTCGTCGCAGATTTCGGCTTCAAAGCCAGCCGCTTAGCTCCCGGCGCACGACATGCTCGAGAACCATCATGCCCTCGGCACTGTCGTTGAGACAGGGGATATGTGCAAACTTTTCGCCGCCATTGTGATGGAAGCTCTCGGCCGCCTGCTCGGCGATCTCCTCGAGCGTTTCCAGACAGTCGGAAACGAAGCCTGGGTTGATCACGGCGATGCGCTTGACGCCGTCCTGCGCCAGCTTCTCGACCGTCTTGTCGGTATAGGGCTGCAGCCATTCTTCCGGCCCGAAGCGGGACTGGAAGGTTACCTGCAGCTTGTCCTTGGACCACCCGAGCTTTTCGCGCAGCAGACGCGCGGTCTTCTGGCACTGGCAATAGTAGGGATCGCCCTTTTCGAAGTAACTCTTCGGGATGCCGTGGAAGGAGGTGAGCACCACTTCCGGCTCCCAGTCGAGTGTCGCCAGATGCCGCGTGATCGAAGTTGCCAGCGCGTCGATATAGACGGGATCGTCATGATAGGGCGGAACGGTGCGCAGCGCCGGCTGCCAGCGCATCTTGAGCAGGGCTTCGAATGCCTTGTCGTTGACGGTGGCTGTCGTTGCCGCGGCGTATTGCGGATAGAGCGGGAACAAGAGGATGCGTTCGCATCCGGCCTTCTGCAGGGCTTCCATGCGCGAGGCGATCGACGGCTGGCCGTAGCGCATGCCCCAATCGACGACGATGTGCGGCTGATTGGCGAAGGCTTCCGCCATCAAGGTCGCCTGGTTGCGGGTATAGGTGCGCAGGTAGCTTTCGTTCAGATCCTTGTTCCAGATCATTTCATAGGCCTTGCCGACCTTGCCGGGGCGGGTGTTGAGCACGATGCCGTAGAGGATCGGATACCAGAACAACCGCGACCATTCGATGACGCGGCGATCGCTGAGGAACTCCTTGAGATAGCGGCGCATCGAGGTGTAGTCGGTGCCATCGGGCGTGCCGAGATTGACCAGCAGAACGCCGACCTTTCCGGATTTAACGGTCGGGTGATCGCTTTGGGCGGTCGCGGCGGGCGCGTTGGTCATCTCGGTCCTCGTGGTCACGTATAAGCAGGTGCATGCACTTTTCGTCACGTCCTTCTAAGAAGAAAAGCCGGTGCGGGGAAGCCCGCGCCGGCTCTCGAAGGAGAGGCAAATTGTCTTACTTTGCCGGAATCTCCAGTTCGGTTCCGACATGCAGGTGGCGCGGAGCGGGCTTGCCGTTGGCCGCGGAGATCTTTGCCCAGAGCGCACCATCGCCGTAGAACGCCTTGGCGAGATCCCAAAGCGTGTCGCCCTTGGCGATGACATGCTTCTGCGGACCGGAGGCCGTCGCGCTCGCGGCGGCGTCGGCTGCAGGCTGCGTTGCCGTTGCCGGTTCGGCAGTCGTGGCGCCGGCGGCTGCAGCGACTTCGGTGATGCGGCCATCCGTGTAGGGCTTGAACGGCTGGTGCGCGGCGAGATAGTCGGCCAGAACGGTTTCGAGGCCCGGACCGTAGTCGTAGGCGTTCTCACCCTTGTCCTTGAAGATTGCGTAGCCGTCGCCGCCATTGCGCATGTAGTTGTTGGTGACGATCGAATAGGTCTTTGCCGGATCGAGCGGCACGAAGCCTTCGCCTTCCTTTACCTCGACCGAGACGACGCGGCTGCCCACTTCCTTCGACTTGTCGAAGGAATATTTCATGCCGGCCACCTGCGGGAAACGGCCGCCGGGTTCTTCAAGCTTGCTGAGGCCGTTCTCAAGCGCGGCACGGATGCCGTCACCCTTGAGCTGGAAGGTCGCAACCGTGTTCTGGAACGGCAGCACGGTGATGGCTTCGCCCATCGAAACGTCGCCGGCATCGATGGAGGCGCGCAGGCCACCGCCATTGGTGATGGCGATCGTCACGCCCTGGCCCTTGACGCGGTCGAGCATGGCGTCGGCAACGAGGCTGCCCATTTCGCATTCCCTGGCCCGGCAATTGTCACGCGAACCGTCGATCGGGGCCTCGGTCTTGCCGATGATCTTGGAGCGCAGCTCCTCGATCGGCTTGGCGAGTTCGGCCACGCGGGTCAAAACGGACTGATCCGGCTTGACGGAAGAATCGACCAGGATCGGATCGCCCTTGGCAGCCTTCACCACGCCGTTGTCGTCGAAGGTGACGACGAGATCGCCGAGGTACTTGCTATAGGAGGCGGCCTGGACGACCGGAACCTTGTAGCCACCGGGGTTGTCGACCATCGTCGGGTAGGGGCCTTCGGCCTTTGCGTCGGTGTTCGACAGCAGGCTGTGGGAGTGGCCGCCGACGACGACGTCGACATCGGGGATCTTTGCGATCGCGGCGAGGTCACGCGGGTAGCCGACATGGGTGAGCGCGATGATCTTGTCGACGCCCTGCTTCTTCAGCTCTTCAACCGCGGCAGTCGTGGTGGCGACGTCGTCACCGATCAGGATGTCCGGGCCGGGGGAGGAGAGTTCGGGCGTATCGTTGGCGACGGCGCCGACGATGCCGATCTTCTGGCCGCCGGCTTCGAGAACGATCGACGGCTTGATGCGGTCACCGATCTTCGACTTGTGACTGGGCAATACGTTGGCGGTGACGACGGGGAACTCGATCTTATCGAGGAAGCCGACAAGGCCATCTTCGCTCTCGTCGAATTCATGGTTGCCGACCGTCATCGCGTCGAACTTCATCAGGTTGAGGAATTCGGCTTCGGCCAGACCCTTGTAGGTGGTGAAGAACAGCGAACCCTGGAAGTTGTCGCCGGCATTCAACAGCAAGACGTTCTTGCCGGACAGATCCTGGCGTTTCTGGTCGATCAGAGACTTCAGGCGGGCGACGCCACCGAAGCACTCGTTCTTGCCTTCCTCTTCGGCCGAGCAGGTCGAATCGAACTTGTTGATCGATTCGATACGGGAGTGGAGATCGTTGATGTGCAGGATGTTCAGTTCATAATCGGCGAAGGCTGCGCCCGAGGAGAGGGCAAGAATGGACGCGGTCATCAGGCCGGTCCGTATGTGTCTGATCATGATGTTCTCCTGTTTTGCCTGTTGTCTGCCGGCCGCTTTCAGACCCGCCGAAGCGGGTCCGGTCCCCGCGGCCGGGGTGGCTTTGCCGGTGCGAATGTTTTCATCACTTCAGGGCGACTTCAAGCACTAAAACCATCCTCCGGTTGCCGGATCTGCAACTACAGCGCCGCGCGCCTTTTCAGGCGCGCAAAGGTCGCTGTAGCGCTTTGAATTGCTGCATGTTTTTCCCCCTAAATCGGCTTCGATTTAGGGAAACATGCAGTAGGGTTAAGTCATACGAATGCACAAAAAAAGCCCCCTAGCGGGAGCTTTGATCCGTGCTCGAAGCTTGTCTCAGCCGCGTCGCGCCAGCGAGAACTGGGCGCCGGCATCGGTGGTGCAATTGAGCTGGCTCTGTGTGACCAGCGCGCAATTGACCTTGGACTGGGTGTTGCGCACCAGCGAGGTCATGTTGATCTCGACGAGTGTCGGGCTGAGCTTCACGTAGTTGCCGGAAGCCAGCAGCTGGTTGCTGTCGGTGGTGCGGGTCGAGAAGGTTCCGCCTGCAAAGGTCGAAACGATGCCGTTCGGATCCGTCCATGAGCCTTCGACACCCGTTGCCTGGCGAGCGGGCGGTGCCCCTCCGGCTTCCCGGGGCGACGACTGGCAGGAGGCCAGGGTCGCGGCGGTCGCGAGAAGGGTCAGAATTGCGAATGGCTTCATTGGCGATTTCCCTCGCTTTGTGCCGAGCGTCCGTTTCATTTCGCCGAACCATGCCGCGATCAAGAGTTGAAAGCAAGAGTGGTCGGGCCGGCGCGCCGGGCTTTTCCCATATGAACAAAAAAAGCCCGGGGCAGAAATGCCCCGGGCCGGATGCTTCGCAATGTCAGCGGTTTAGCGAACGAGGATGTTCTTGAACTGCCAGGGATCCTTGGTGTCGATGTCTTCCGGGAACAGGCCCGGGCGACCGTCGAGCGGGGTCCAGTCGGTGTAGTGTCCTTCGACCGGGCCGAGATAGGGCAGCTGCACTTCGAGGCAGCGCTTGTAGTCCATCTCGTCGGCTTCGACGATGCCGGCCTTCGGGTTTTCGAGCGCCCAGACCATGCCCGCGAGCACCGCAGAGGTGACCTGCATGCCGGTGGCGTTCTGGTAGGGGGCGATGCGGCGGGTCTCTTCCAGCGACAGGCGCGAACCGAACCAGTAGGCATTCTTGTCATGGCCGTAGAGCAGGACGCCCAGTTCGTCGACGCCTTCAACGAGTTCCTTCTCGTCAAGAACATGATGGACTGGCTGCGAATTGCCGCCGTTGCCGAACATTTCGTGCAGCGAAAGGACGGCGTCATTGGCCGGATGGTAGGCGTAGTGGCAGGTCGGGCGATAGGTAACTTCGCCGTCCTTGTCGCGGACGGTGAAGAAGTCGGCGATCGAGATCGACTCGTTGTGGGTGACGAGGAAGCCGTATTGCGGGCCAGGCGTCGGGCACCAGGTGCGCACGCGGGTGTTGGCACCCGGCTGCTCCAGATAGATGGCCGCCTTGCAGCCCTTCTTGTGCTTCTTGGCGTTCTTCGGCATCCAGTTTTCGTGGGTGCCCCAGCCGAGTTCAGCCGGCTGCAGACCTTCGGAGATGAAGCCTTCGACCGACCAGGTGTTCCAGAAGACGTTGAGCGGCTTCGGCTTCTTGGTCAGCTGGGTGTCGCGCTCGGCGATGTGCACGCCCTTGACGCCGACCTTCTTCATCAGCTTCGCCCAGCCTTCGCGGTCGTCCTGATGCGGTTCGTCGTATTTCACGCCAAGGTCGTTGGCGAGGTTGAGGAGCCCCTGCTTGACGAACCAGGAGACCATGCCCGGGTTGGCGCCGCAGGTCGAAACGGCCGTGGTGCCGCCCGGGTTCTTTTCCTTTTCCTTGCGCATGGTTTCGCGCAGGGCATAGTTGGTGCGCGAGGCGTTGTCCATTTCGGCATCGAAGTAGAAGCCGAGCCACGGTTCGACGACGGTGTCGATGTAGAGAACGTCGAGCTTGCGGCACATCTTGATCAGGTCGAGCGAGCCGGTATCGACCGACAGGTTGACGCAGAAGCCTTGGCCTTCGCCTTCGGTCAGGAGCGGCTTCAGCAGCTCCTTATAGTTGTCCTTCGTCACATGGGCGCGAACGTGGCGGACGCCATGACGCTCGAAGATCTCGTTGTCGGCAGCATCCTCGCGCGGCTCGACCACGATCAACCGGTTCTTGTCGTATTTGAAGTGGCGCTCGATCAACGGCAAGGTGCCGCGGCCGATCGAACCGAAGCCGATCATGACGATCGGGCCGGTGATCTCGCCGTAAACCGGATAGGTGGTGTCTGCCATTTTGGTCTTACTCCTGAGGAAACTTTCCCAGTGACGGTGTTGAAAGTGTCTGAAAATGAGGCTCGCGCCGTGTGATAGGCCCTAGAGCATAGTTTGCTGTCACAATAAAGGGCCGCCGGGTCAACGCTGATCTGCGATATTGTTTAACCGGCGATGGAAATGAGGGCCGAAATGAGAGCGTCCCGCTTGCTGACGAGGCCCTTGTAGGCCGCCTGCGGCAGGTCGAGAGAGCGCAATTGCTCGATGAAGGAAAGGGCCAAAGTTCCCGCATCCGCCCGCTGTCGCAACAGCGCCAGGGGATCGGAATAGATCCGGATTGTGAAGACGATCGCGCCGCTTCGCGGCAACTTGCGCAACGTCTGGCGCTCGACGCGGATGAAGGTGCGCTCTTCGGTCAGCTCGATCGCGCCGGCCGACACCCCTTCCGATTTGGGCTTCGGCAGATGCAGGGAGCCGTCGACATTGACGGCCCAGTTGAAGCGTTCGACGAAGCGGCCAGGCGGCAGGTTATCGAACATGCGGCTGATGAGTTCGGCGTTGCGCGTGCCGTCTCCGAAGCCGGGGACCGGGGCGTGGATCTCGTCCATGGTGCGCCCGAACTTTTCGGCGAGCGACCAGGACGAGGGGAAGGCGATGTAGGCGGCGCCAAGGCGCCAGCCGCGGTCGTCGCGCTGCATGATCGCCAGGTCGTCCTGAACGAGCGAGCCCGCTAGCACAAGCGCGTCGTCGCCGGACAAGGGCACCCGTCGCCCGCCGACCATCATTGTTTCGTCCTGCCGACAGTAGATGTCGGGATACCGTGTCGGCAGATAGTCGGACAGGATCTGCAGCAGTTCGCTCTGCGCGTCCTGCGTCCGGTCGTCGGCGGCAAAAACCACGTCGCGGGACTGTGCGAGCAACTGGGCTTTCTGGTCGAGATAGTGCTGCAGCTGGACGTCCGGCTCGATCCAGCGATCGGGATCGAGCTGCGTGAGGCCGATCGTAAAGGGCTTGGAGGAGCCGTCGTAGGGCGTGTGTTTCATGCGGGATGACCGGATCATTCTCGCGATTTAACCATATTCCCTTTCGTTTCGCATGGGCCGAAGCTTGTCACAAGGACTTCGTGCTATAGCTTTGATACAATCATCCGCTACGCGCCATGATTGTTGTTTCCTTCCCCGACCTGGAGGCGTCGCAGACTGAACGTGACCGGCGACCATATAAAGACCTTGATGGGCCTGCAGGCCCAAACACCCGTGCTGATGGCGCTCTACGATCAGCACGACCGGCTGCAATTTGCCAATGATGCCTTTCGCGCTGCCTATTTCATCGAGGCCGACGAGGCGCCGACCTGGGCGGAAATCATGCGGCGCAACCATGCCGCCGGTCGCGGAACCGTGCTCTCGACCAGCGACATCAATGCCTGGATAGCCTCAACGATCAATCGGCGCGGCAAGATCCCGTTTCGGGCGATGGAGACCGACCTGCATGACGGCCGCTGGCTGTGGATGACGGAAACGGTCGATGCCAGGGGGTGGATGCTGTGCGTCGCCGTCGACATCACTACCATTCGCGTCGAGGAGCGCGCGCTAAGGCAGGATCGCGATTTCGCGCTGCGCGCCTCGCAGGTCGATGAACTCACCAATGTGCCCAACCGGCGCTATACCATGGGGCGGCTCGGTGAATTCATCGCCAATTGCGCCCAGAACCCGCATATGTGGGGCTGCGTCGCCATCATAGACATCGACTATTTCAAGGCGATCAACGATCGCTACGGCCACCATCAGGGCGATGAGGTTCTGCTCGACTTCGCCCGCCAGATGCAGGAGTTCGTGCGCCGCTCCGATTGCTTCGGCCGCATCGGCGGCGAGGAGTTCATGCTGATCCTGCCCGACACCACGATCAGCGAAGGCAACATGATCCTCGACCGCTTGCTCGACAAGGTGCGCAGCGCCAGGCCGCTCGCGAGTATCCCGGAGTTCTACTACACCTGTTCGGTGGGGCTGGCCGAGTATCGGGAAGGCGACGGCGTCAAGGACATTTATGCCCGCGCCGACGAGGCGCTCTATCTCGCCAAGCGCGACGGGCGCGACCGGGTAAAGCGGTACACCTTGCCGGGTTCAGACCCAGAGCTTCGCCCGGATCAGGCCCCGTAGCGAATTCCCGACATAGAGCTCGGCTTTTGCCAGATCGTCGAGCGACAGGCGGGCGACGCGCGCCCGTCGCTGGCAGATGAGTTCCGTCCGGAGCACGCCGGCCAGAAGCCCGCAGGCGATCGGCGGCGTTTTCAGCGTGCCGCTGCCATCGTCGAGGAAGATTGAGGTGATCGTTCCCTCGCAGACCTCGCCCTTTTCGTTGAGGAGAAGAACTTCGTCGACCTCGGTTGCCGGGTATTCAGCGCGTGCCGTCTCGTAGATGTCGCGCCGGGTGGTCTTCACCCGCACCAGCTTGTCTTCGGAAGAGAGCCGCGTTTGAGCAAAACGCACGCGCCAGACAGTGTCTTCTGCAAGGGGCGTGAAAGTTGCCGTGGTCACGGCGACGGTGCCGTTGCGGTCAAGCGTCAGGCGGACCCGTAGCGGGCCTGTTGCACCCTGGACGGCGGCTTGCAGCTCCGCCTGCGCCCGCTCGGCGCCGGCAAATCCCAATCTTCGTGCCGATCGTTTCAACCGGGCGAGATGTAACCTCAAGCGAACGAATTCAACATCGGGTTCGTAGCGCAGGGTCTCGATCAGGGAAAAATCCGTCATCGGGCGATCTCGGCATCGCCGATGGCAAACCGCGCCTTGAGCAGGCATTCGTCATATTCGGACTGGGCGCCGGAATCAAAGACGATGCCGCCGCCGACATTGAAGACGGCCTCGCCATTGGCAAACAGCGAGATGGTGCGGATCGCCACGCTGAAGCGCATGATGCCGTTCGGCGCGATAAAGCCGATTGCGCCGCAATAGGCGTCGCGCGGACCGTCTTCGAGATCGTGCAGGATTTCCATCGCCCGCATCTTCGGCGCGCCGGTGATCGAGCCGCAGGGAAAGAGTGCGGCGAAAATATCGGTGATGCCGACATCCGGCCGCAGCTTGGCCCTGACATGGCTGACCATCTGGTGAACGGTCGGATAGGTCTCGATGTCGAACAGTTTCGGGACGTCGAGCGTTCCGACCTCGGTGATGCGCGAGATGTCGTTGCGCAAGAGGTCGACGATCATGCGGTTTTCGGCCTGGGTCTTCTCGTCAGTGCGCATGGCAGCAATGATCTCGGCGTCCTCCTCAGCCGACGCGCCGCGCTTTGCGGTGCCCTTCATCGGATGCGTCTCAATCCATCGGTCAGCGTCGACCCGGAAGAAGAGCTCGGGCGAGCGCGAGACGAGGATCGGACCATCCAGCACGACGAGCGCGCCGTATTTTACCGGTTGCCGTTCGATCAGTGACCAGAAGGCGGCGCGCGGATCGCCCGTCCAGCGGGCGCGGATCGGCATCGTCAGGTTCGCCTGATAACAATCGCCCTGGCGCAGATGCTGATGCAGGCGGTCGAACCGCTCGCGATAGGTGGGAAAATCCCAGGCGGCACGCGGCTCGGCAAGGAAAGGCTCGTTCTCCATCCGACGTTGCGGCTCGCCAAGCGGATGGTCGTCGCTCGGTGCGTCGAAGATGCCGAAGGACATCAGCGGCGTTTCGCGCCCCCCCTCCTCGGCAAAGGGGCTCAGCTTCTCTTCGAAGATATGGCCCGCCTCATATGCCATGAAGCCGGCAATCCATTTGCCGGCCGCATGTGCACGCTCAAGCTCGGCGAGGCCGCGGCGGAATTCGGCTTTGGTCCGCGCCGTGACGACGCGCTCCGGATCAGTGAAAACCGTGGTCCGATTTTCGCTGTCGTCCCGGAAAAGCACAAAAGGTGCGTTTTCGTTCATCGATGCCGCTTCGCACTTTTCCTTGAAAGTCTCTGGAGCGCGGGCTCGGCCCGCGCCGGATCACGCCTTATCAAGCGCCTCGAGTTCGTCGATCAGCCCCTCGATCATCGACAGACCCTGTGCCCAGAACGACGGATCGGTGGCATCGAGGCCGAAGGGAGCGAGCAATTCCGAATGGTGCTTGGTGCCGCCGGCTTTCAGCAGCTCGAAATACTTTGCCTGGAAGCCCTTTTCGGCGTTCTGGTAGACGGCATAGAGCGAGTTCACCAGGCAATCGCCGAAAGCATAGGCATAGACATAGAACGGCGAGTGGATGAAGTGCGGGATATAGGCCCAGTAGGTCTCGTAGCCCTCGGAAATCCGGATCGCCGGCCCGAGGCTTTCCGCCTGCACCGAAAGCCACAGATTGCCGATATCCTCGGCGGTCAGTTCGCCTTCCTTGCGGGCCGTGTGCAGCTTGCGCTCGAATTCGTAGAAGGCGATCTGGCGCACGACCGTATTGATCATGTCCTCGACCTTCTGGGCGAGCATGGCCTTGCGCTCGCGCTTGTCCTTGGTCTGGTCGAGAAGCGCACGGAAGGTCAGCATTTCGCCGAACACCGATGCCGTCTCGGCGAGGGTCAGCGGCGTCGAGGCCATCAGCGCGCCCTGCTCGCCGGCGAGCACCTGGTGCACGCCGTGACCGAGTTCGTGGGCAAGCGTCATTACGTCGCGCGGCTTGCCCATATAATTGACGAGCACGTAGGGGTGCGCGGAGGGAACGGTCGGGTGGGCGAAGGCGCCGGGGGCCTTGCCGGGGCGCACCGGCGCATCGATCCAGCGGTCATCGAAGAAGCGGCGGGCAATTGCGGCCATCTCTGGGGCGAAGGCATGGTAGGCCGAAAGCACCGTATCCTTCGCCTGGTTCCACGAGATCAGCGCATTCGGCGTTTCCGGCAGCGGCGCGTTGCGATCCCAGAACTCCATCTGTTCCATGCCGAGCCACTTCGCCTTCATGGCATAGTAGCGGTGCGAAAGGCGCGGATAAGCTGACTTCACCGCTTCCGCGAGCGCATCGACGACCTCGCGCTCGACGCGGTTGGCGAGGTGCCGGCTGTCGGCGATATCCTCGAAACCGCGCCAGCGATCCGAGATTTCCTTGTCCTTGGCGAGCGTATTGGTGATCAGCGTGAAGGTGCGGATATTGGCCCTGAAGGTTTCGGCAAGCGCCATCGCCGCCTTCTTGCGCACCTCGGTCGAGGGATCCTGCAGCAGGTTCAGGGCCATTTCGAGCGGCATCGTCTCGCCGTCGACGGTGAAGGTCAGCGACGTCATGGTCTCGTCGAACAGGCGGTTGAAGGCGGCTGGCCCGGTCATCGATTTCTCGAGGAACAGCTGCTCGAGCTTGTCATCAAGCTGGTAGGGCTTGTCCTTGCGCAGGTCGAGTAGCCAGGGCTTGTAGTGCGCCGCCAGGCTGTCGTTGGTAAGCGCTGCGTCGATCACCGCATCGTCGATGCGGTTGAGTTCGAGCGAGAAGAACAGGAGATGCGCCGACATATCGGTCAGCTTCGACTGCACGTCGCCGTAGAGCTTGCCGTTTTCCGGCTTGGAGGTGTCGGAGAAATAGGTCAGGCCGGCAAAGGACGCGATGCGCCCCATGATGTCTTCCAGCGCTTCGAATTCTTTCACGGCAGCACCGATGCCTTCGTCGCCGGCTTTCGTCGCAGCGGTGGCAAGCTTGCCTTTCCACTTGGCCTCAAACGCAATCGAGTCCGCCTCGGCCTTCTTCATGTCGGAACGGAATGCATCAGAGGTTGCGGACGGATAGAGATCCTCCAGCCGCCAGGAGGGCAGATCGCCGAGCTCGGCCACAGCTCCTTGGGCGGGGCCGGTGGCGGCACGGACGATGGTTTTCTCGTGGGCGAAGGTGCGGAAGGTCATCGTCGGATTTCTCTCGTTCGTGGCAGGAAGAGGCAAGCGATATGGGTTCCATTGCTATCGCCGCCAATGGATAAAATGCAAGCATTTCTCAAAAGATGATGTTCAGCCCTTTATGGCACAGATGCCTGACGTGATTTGGCACATGACGTTGGCCAAAAAGTACCGCGTGTCCAAAGCAGGAGGCTTCCGTGACATCACACATTCTTGTCATCGATGACGATCCGGTGCAGCGCCGGTTGCTGACGAACATGATCGAGCGTCTCGGTCATGTCGCGCATCTCGCCGACAATGGCCGCAGTGGCCTGGAGCTGCTCGAGCGCAAGGGCGGCATCATCAACGTCATCCTTCTCGATCTGCTGATGCCCGAAATGAACGGCCACGGCTTTCTCGATGCGCTGGCGGAACGGGGCGTCGATACGCCCGTCATCGTGCAGACGGGGCAGGGCGGTATCGAAACCGTCGTGCAAGCGATGCAGGCCGGTGCCTTCGACTTCCTGGTCAAGCCGGTTTCTCCGGAGCGGCTGTCGGTGGCGCTCGGCAACGCGCTGAAGATGGCGAGCCGCGACGGCAAGGTCAAAACCTCGCGCCGCCCGCGCGGCGGTGCCGTCGGTTTCGATGACGTCGTTTCGGCCAGCCCGGCGATGATCCGGGTGATCGATCTCGCTCGCCGGGCTGCGCAGTCTAACATTCCGATCGTGCTCGAGGGTGAATCCGGCGTCGGCAAGGAAATGGTGGCGCGGGCGATCCAGTCGGCCAGCGACCGTTCGGGCAAGCCGTTCATCACCGTCAACTGTGGCGCCATCCCGCACAATCTGGTCGAGAGCATTCTCTTCGGCCACGAGAAGGGCGCCTTTACCGGTGCCACCGAAAAGCACAGCGGCAAGTTCGTCGACGCCGACGGCGGCACCCTGTTCCTCGACGAGATCGGCGACCTGCCGCTCGAAGTGCAGGTGAAGCTGCTGCGTGCGGTCCAGCAGGGCGAGATCGAGACGATCGGCGCGCGCCATCCGCACCGGGTCAACGTGCGACTGATCTCGGCCACCAACAAGGACCTCATCAACGAGGTGCGCGAAGGCCGGTTCCGCGAGGATCTCTACTATCGTCTCAACGTCTTCCCGATCACCATTCCGGCGCTGCGCCGGCGCAAGGAGGACGTCCCGGTCCTGGTGCGCTCGTTCGTCGACCGGTTTGCGTCCGAGCAGAGGCTCAGCACGCCGCTCACCGTTTCGAGCGGTGCGATGGCGCTGCTCACCGCCTATGACTGGCCGGGCAACATCCGCCAGCTGGAGAACGCGATCTTCCGTGCGGTCGTTCTGGCCGACGGCAACGAGCTGACGGTCAAGGACTTCCCGCAGATCGCCACGCAGATCCCCGGCTACGTCGTTTCCGACCGCAGCGGTTTCTCCTGGGGCGATGCCGGCCCCGAGCGCACCGCCGCTGCCGATCCGGCCGTAAGCGTCTATCCCGATTTTGCCAGCACGGCGAAATCGATGGAGGCCGATGCCACGCATGATGGCCGTATGGAGAACGCAATTGCCAGCGTCGATGAGGGCGGAGACGTGCGCAAACTCGCCGAAGTCGAGGAGGAACTGATTCGTTTTGCGCTGAAATTCTATCGGGGCCAGATGAGCCAGGTGGCGCGCAAACTCGGTATCGGCCGGTCGACGCTCTACCGCAAACTCAAGGATTACGGCATCGATCCCGACAATCCCTTGCGTGAGGCGGCATAAAATCGACGCATTCACGCCTCACTAGCCGTGCGATTCCGTCACCGCCGTTTAGACCTTGTTAGTGAAGTGTTCACTATATTATAAGGGGCGGTGACGACTGTGGCATATATGCCATCCTGTCACCTTATTTGACAGTCATCTGAGACAGCGAAGCACGGTTGTCCGTCGGACGGGGATTGAATGCCAAATTTGTTCAGTTTTAAGAAGCCTCTCGGCTCCTTAGCTAGCAGACTCTGCTCGGCGATGACCCGTAAGGTGCCGCAGGTTCTGACATCCATCGCCCTTGCGGTGTCTCTGGTTACGCCTGGCATGGCACCTCCCGTCGAGGCCGCCGGCCAGACGCGTACGCTGAAGCTCTATTTCATCCACACGCAGGAAAAGGCGCAGATCACCTTCAAGCGCAACGGCCGCTATGACCCGAAGGGCCTGCAGCAGATCAACCGGTTCCTGCGCGACTGGCGTCGCAACGAGCCGACCAAGATGGATCCGCGCCTGCTCGACCTCGTGTGGGAAGTCTACACCAAGAGTGGCTCGCGCGATTATATCCACGTCGTTTCGGCCTATCGTTCGCCGGCCACCAACGGCATGCTGCGTTCGCGTTCCAAGGGCGTTGCCAAGAAGAGCCAGCACATGCTCGGCAAGGCGATGGACTTCTACATTCCCGACGTGAAGCTGAAGACGGTGCGCGAAATCGGCATGAAATTCCAGGTCGGTGGCGTCGGCTACTACCCGACCTCAGGCTCTCCGTTCGTTCACATGGATGTCGGCGGCGTTCGCGCCTGGCCGCGCATGACCCGCAACGAACTGGCCCGTCTCTTCCCCGACGGCAAGACCATGCACGTTCCGTCCGACGGCAAGCCGCTACCGGGCTATAACCAGGCTGTTGCCGACTACAAGCGTCGCGTCGGCGCCTCGGCGATCGAAGTTGCCGGTGGTGGTGCCAAGGGTGCGGGCGATGCCGAGGGCGGCAAGCGCCGCGGTAACCTGTTCGCCATGCTCTTTGGCGGTGGCGGCGACGAGGATGAAGAACCCTCGGCAATCGCGGCCGGCCCCGGCGATGAAGAAGCCGCTCCGGCAAAGGTCCAGACGGCGTCGGCTCCTGCCGCCCAGGAAGCACTTCCGGGTGTTGCCGGTTCGGTCGCAGCCGAGACCACCACAGCCGAGACCACCACAGCCGATCAGAACATCAATGCTCCGGTTCCGGCCGTTCGTCCGGCCTTCAAGGATGCGCCTGAAAATGGCGGCGTAGCCGTGGCCCTGGTCGCGCCGCAGAAGAACGCGGCCCAGGACGCGCTTGCTGCCGCCCTGCCGCAGACGCCGGAAATGCCGAGCGAATTTGCGGATCTGACCTCGGTCAAGGTGCCGGTCCCGCAGATGCTCGATCGGGGTGGCGTGAACGCTGCTGCCGGCGAGACGCTTGTGGCATCGGTCGATCCGCTGGCAACGGACATGCAGGCGCTTGGCTTCGTGCCGGTTCCGGCCATGCGCCCGGCGGGTGATGCGGCTCTTGCCGCTGTCGCGGATGCCAAGGTTGCCGTGCCTGCCTTTGCAGAGCGCCCGGTTCTGGCTTCGGCCGAGCCGCCGCGTGACACCACGGCTCAGGCATCGACACGCGTCGCGCTTGCCGCGCCGACACAGGCAGAGCGCGAGCCAGTCGCCCAGCCAGTCGAAATGGCCGCCTATGCGCCGCAGGCCTCGACGAATGGCCGCGCCAATGCCTTTGATGGCGCCTTCGACACCCAGGCCGAAGCCCCGGCAAAAGGTGGTCGTCCGAAGAAGCATGATGCCGACGCCGCGACCCGTTCGTCGGTTCGCACCGAGCCGAAGCTGACGCAGAAGATCATCTCCGAATGGGCGCTTTCTGCCGGCCGCGTCGCGACGCTTTCCAAGCCCGTGAAGGCACCGCGCTTCGTCAGCAAGACGCTGCGCACGGCCCCGACGACTGTTTATGCTGCGGGCTTCAACAGCACGGCCGGAACAACGGTCGATACGGCCCGCTTCAGCGGCAACGCCGTCAACTTCATGGAAGTGAAGAAGTTCAGCACCAACTGAGTTTCGAGCAAATAAGACTCAACACAAAAAAAGCCCGCCGGTGATACCGGCGGGCTTTTTGCTGTCTATGGCAGGAGAAATTATTCTTCTTCAGCCGCGGCCGGGATCATGCCGAGCGCCTGCAGGTAGGTGTCGAGGATCGCTTCCTGTTCCATGCGCTCATCGGCGTCCTGCTTGCGAATGGAGATGACCTTCCGCAGGATCTTGGCATCGAAGCCGGTGGACTTGGCTTCGCCGTAGACGTCCTTGATGTCGTCGGCGATGGTCTTCTTTTCTTCTTCCAGGCGCTCGATCCGTTCGATGAAAGCGCGGAGTTGGTCGCGTGCGACGCCGTGTGCATCTGACATGGTCTTCTCCTTTTGCGGGGAATGAAATTCTTGGGTGCCGTGACGTGCCGCGAACGGCGGCCAAGGTCAAGGGCCATTGCGCAACAACGCTGGCATTTCCGTGGCGGTGGCCCGGCGCAGAGGTTTATTCCTTGGGGCGGTTGGTTTCGAAGGCGGCTTTCTGCTCGCTCGAGGCTTCCCTCTGATGCAGCGCCCGCCATTCCTCATAGGGCATGCCGTAGACGATCTCGCGGGATTGCTCCTTGTCGAGTGTCACGCCGGCCTCGTTGGCCGCGTCCCGATACCAGTTGGACAGGCAGTTGCGGCAGAAGCCGGCAAGGTTCATCAGGTCGATGTTCTGCACGTCGCTGCGCTCGCGCAAGTGCGCGACCAGACGCCGGAAGGCGGCGGCCTCGAAGGCGGTCTGCTGGTCCGGGGTGAGCTCGGTCATGATCTTGTCTTTCCTGGTCTCAAATGTCGTAGGCGCCGGTGCGCGACGGGTGCTGCTCATAGCGATGCAGGTCGGGCCGGGTATTGAGATCAGCAAGGATCGGGGCGAGCCGATCGGCCCATGCGGCGACGCCCGCCTCGTCTGCGATCAGATCCTGTCGAACCTCGATCAGGGCATGGGGAATGCCCGGTGCCATGCAGTGCCGGAACATCGTATCCCCGCGCAGCGCCCCGTCATAGGGCTCGTTGTTGCCGACGACGATATCGCCCGATGCTTCGAGCTTTTCGATCAGCGGCAGCACCGCGCGCGGGTCGTTGTCCCAGAGCACGGCCGCGTGCCACGGACGGACGGCACCCTTCCAGGCGGGCGTAAAGGAATGGATGGAGATGACCAGCGGGGCGCTGCCCGTGGCCACGGCACTGCGCTCCAGTGTCTCGGCGACTGCGCGGTGATAGGGCCGATGGAAACGGTTCAGCCGGTTGTCCCATTCCTCCTCGCTGATCGGGTGGTTTCCCGGAATGATCGCGCCGTCGGAAATCTTCATGATCAGGGTCGGATCGTCCTCGCCGCGATTGGGGTCGATCAAAAGTCGCGAGAAGCACCCTAGAACTGCCGGTGCGTCGAGTGCGGCCGAGAGCCGGCGGACGAGATGTTCGACGCCGATGTCATAGGCGATGTGACGTTGAAACGCGGCTGCCGGCAGGCCGAGGCTGCCATATTCTTCCGGCAGGCGGTTCATGGCGTGGTCGGCGAGTAGTACGAGGCCGGTTGTGGGGTTGGCTTCGATAATCTCATAGGGCGAATAGTGCTGCATGCCGTTCCAGTCTGCTTTTGGGGGGGTATGCTTTTGATTGCACGCGTCGGAGACATTCACAAGAAAAACGCAACTGTTTTGCGCAATCGACACCTAATTAGCCCGATGTAATCGATTAGAGTTACGTTGACTTTCCGGGCTGGTCGTCGCAAGAAAGGCCACGCAAATCAAAACGGAGTTCCATCGGAAACCGTGTCCAGATATCCATTTTCCAAAGCGAAGCCGGGGCTGTCGACATTGGGGGGGATCCTCCTGTTTTCCCTGGCTATTTCAGGCTCATTTCTATTTGCCGGTGAGGCTCGCGCCGATTTTCGCGTCTGCAATGGCACGCAAAATCTGGTCGGCGTGGCGATCGGTTACCGCGCCAAGGAAGGCTGGGTAACCGAGGGGTGGTGGCAGGTTCCCGCGACCACATGTGCGACCCTGATCGAGGGCGAGCTCGAATCGCGATACTATTATCTCTACGCTGAAGACGCGGCCCGGGGTGGCCGTTGGACCGGCGACGTCAACATGTGCGTCGCCGAAAACGAATTCAAGGTTTCGGGCGTGCAGGACTGCTTTGCCCGCGGCTTCCAGCGGATGGGATTCAAGGAATATGACACGGGGCGGCAGGGAAGCTGGATGGTTCAGCTCTCCGATACGCCCGGCACGCAGGAAAGCCAGAATTGATGAAGCGGAACAGAAAAGTCAAAATCCTCGCCACGCTCGGACCGGCGTCGGCCGACGAGCAGATGATCCAGAAGCTGCACGAGGCGGGGGCTGATCTGTTCCGTATCAACATGAGCCACGCAAGCCACGACGTGATGCGCACGCTGGTGCAGCGCATCCGCGCGGTCGAAGCGCGCTGTGGCCGCCCGATCGGCATTCTCGGCGACCTGCAGGGTCCGAAGCTGCGCGTCGGCAAGTTTGCCGAAGGCAAGGTCGACCTCAAGGTCGGTCAGACCTTTACCCTCGACAACAAGGACGAGCCTGGCGACAGCACCCGTGTGTTTCTGCCCCATCCGGAAATCCTCGAAGCGGTCAAGCCTGGCCATCGCCTGCTGATCGATGACGGCAAATTGCACCTGCGCGCCGAAAAGACCGACGGCAAGAGCATCGTCACAACGGTTGTTGCCGGCACGAAGATTTCCGACCGCAAGGGCGTCAGCCTGCCCGACACGCTGCTGGCCGTCGGCGTCCTGACCGACAAGGACCGCTCGGACCTCGATGCGATTCTGGCAACCGGAGAGTTCGACTGGGTGGCGCTGTCCTTCGTCCAGCGTCCCGAGGACCTGGCCGAGGTTCGCAAGATCGCCCGCGGCCGCGTCGGTCTGATGTCCAAGATCGAGAAGCCGCAGGCGCTCGAGCGCATCGACGAGATCATCGAGCTCTCCGACGCGCTGATGGTTGCACGCGGCGACCTTGGCGTCGAAATGCCGCTCGAATCTGTGCCTGGCCTGCAGAAGCAGCTGACGCGCGCCTGTCGCCGCGCCGGCAAACCGGTGGTCGTGGCCACGCAGATGCTGGAATCGATGATCTCCGCGCCGGTGCCGACGCGCGCTGAAGTCTCCGACGTGGCGACTGCCGTCTTCGAAGGCGCCGACGCCATCATGCTGTCGGCTGAATCCGCCTCCGGCGAGTATCCGGTGGAAGCCGTCTCGACCATGGCGTCGATCGCCAGCAGCGTCGAGCGCGACCCGCACTATTCCAGCATCATCTACGCGCAGCGCACGCCGCCCGAGGCGACCGGTGCCGACGCGATTTCGCTGGCCGCCCACCAGATCGCCGAGACGCTGCGGTTGTCTGCAATCGTCTGCTACACCTCGTCCGGCACAACGGGCCTTCGCGCCGCGCGCGAGCGCCCGCAGGTTCCGATCATCGCGCTGTCGCCGATCGTCCAGACGGCTCGCCGGCTTTCGGTCGTCTGGGGCCTGCATTGCGTCGTCACCGAGGATGCGACCGATCTCGACGACATGGTCAACCGTGCCTGCCGCATCGTTGCTCATGAGGGTTTCGGCAAGCCCGGCGAACGGGTCATCATCTCGGCCGGTGTGCCGCTCGGCACCCCCGGCGCCACCAACATGCTGCGCATCGCCTATATCGGCTCGGACGGCCTGAGCGGTATCTGAGGCTCGCCGCTCGTTTCAGAATGCCAGGAGGCCATGGGAGCAGTGAACCTGCTCCCGTGGCCTCTGTCTTTCTATTGGGCCAGGCCGATCTGCTTCATGAAGCCCTGAGTGTCCCAAAAGAGGTATTCCTCATCCATCACGCCTTCCTTGGTCCAGTGACCTGTTCACAGAGCCGGGACAGCTCTTCTACGAACGTGCCCGGCAGATACTCGCCGATATCAAGAGGCCGAGGCGCTGGTCCGGCTTGCGTCTCGACATCGATTTGACCGACATGCTCGTCGATCTCGCCCATTCCGGTGTCGATGTCGCCTTGCGCATTGCCCGCGCGCCCAGCGCCAGCCTTATCGCGCGTGAAATCGCACCGGTGCGGATGATCGTTTGTGCTTCGCCAGATTACCTCGCTCGCAGCGGCACGCCGCAGCAACCGTCCGATCTCGGCGGCCATGAAACGTTTAGCTATTCCTATCTCTCGCTCGGGGATAGCTGGATGTTTTCCGATGTCGAGGGGCGCGAGACGCAGGTTCGGATTGATCCGGTCGTGCATGCCACCAATGGCGATCTGCTGCGCGCGCTGGCACTCGCCGGCGGCGGGGTCATCGTACAGCCGGACTTCATCGTCGGAGACGATATCGCCTCCGGTCGGTTGGTCCCCTTGCTGGAAAGCTGGCATATGAGCGCGCTCAACCTCTATGCCGTCTACCTCAGCCGACGTCACCTTTCGCCCGAGGTTCGCGTGTTCATCGATTATCTCGTCGAGACGCTGGGAAGGTCGACGGCTCAGGCCTCGGATCGGTTGAGATAAAACTTCCGCTCCTATCAATGCGCCTTGCCGTCGGTGAGCCTCTCTTCGGCGAGCTTCACCGCTGCGCGGAGATCGCCGGGTTTGCCCACCAGTTTCTCCACTGCGGCGACAACCACGTCGGTGACGACATAATCGGGCTTGTGGCCGAGGTTGCCGATCCACAGCAGTTCCGATCCGGCAATGTCGCGCGCCAGGCTGCGCGAGTGAATATCGGCCAGCACGATGTCGTCGCTGTCGCCGCTGACGATGATCGTGGGTGCGGCGATCTCCTGATATCGTGGGGCGACCTCGGTGACGTAGGCGTGCAGATTGGCGACATCGACGGCGTTGTTGCGGAAGGCCAGCGGCCGCAGCACGAGGTGCGGCGCCGTCTTGTCGATGTAGTCGGCGGGTCGCGGATTGGGCGAAAAGACCGACCGCGTGCCACTATCGATCCGCCGGAGGCCGATCGGCGCAGCCAGCGTATGGGCAAACAGCCAGCCGACATAGGGCAGTGCCGTCAGCCGGTAGTACCAGTCGATGCCGCCCGGCCAGGGATGGGTCGCGGGCGCCAGCAGGATAAGGCCTGTCGTCCTTTCCGGATGGCGAAGGGCAAAGCTCGCGGCGATCGCCCCGCCGAAGGAGTGGCCGACGATGATCGCCCGAGGCATGCCTCGCATGTCCATCAGCTTTGCGATCGCATCCGCCTGGCCATCGGGGCGATCATTCGCCCGCCCGCCGCGCTCGGAGTAGCCGTGGCCCGGCCGGTCGACGAAAAGCATCTCCGCGCGGCCCTCGAAGGCCGGAGCAAAGGCATGCATCTGATCGAGCAGGTTGCCGCTCGCACCGTGGATGAAGACGAGCGGGACCAGGTCAGCCTCCGAAGTCGCCGGCAGGTGGACGCTGTTCATGCGGAAGCCGCCGATGTCGATCAGCTCGCCCGTATTCGGGAACCGCGCGCTGATGTTTCGTGCGCTACGCAGGCTGTAGGCGATGCCTGCGAGGGTGAGGGCAACGATGAACAGGGCGGCTAGAACCATTGTCTCGGCGGCTCCTCTTACTCTGCAGTGTACGCAAACATCTCAGGGATAAGGGTCGATGGTTTTCTGCTATTGCAGCGCCATCGTGGCCAGATTTCGTCCACCGCGCGCTGACGGGCCCGAATGAACTCCGGCAATGCCGTGTCGCGGTCGCCCTTGCTATAGCGGCGATCGTAGCGATCGACGATGTGCACGGGAGGAGCGCCGAACTGGTCGGCCGTAATATCGACGATAACGTTGCCGCACTCGACCCAGGCGTGGCTTTGCCAGCCGGCGTCACTGAGGAAGCCGAAATCGCCCAATTCCGGCCCGGAAGATGACAGGCGGGGCGTGCCGCTTGCCCATGAAGCCTCGAAACCTTCAGCCGCCAGGGCACGCGACAGAAACAGACTTGTGCGCCCGCATGTCCATTGAGAGGGCGTGACCGGCGCATCGCCGTTCCAGGCGCTATTCCATTCCAGCCAGATCGGCTCCACGAACAGGTGCGCTGCCGTGGCAAGGTTGCGGATAGCGGCCAGTTCCGTGGGAGGCGTCATCGCGGGGCCTGCGCTTGCTTCGGCATCCGTCCGGTTTACGTCTTGCTGCCCGCGAGCTTTTCGGTCAGCTCGCCCAGTTGCTCCTGTGCCTTGCGATCGGCTGGATAGATTGCCAGGAACTGCTCCCAGGCCCTGAGCGCCAGCTCGTCCTTGCCGGCGGAGCCGAGGATTGCGGCCATGCCGGCGAGCGCGCCGAAATGCCGAGGCTCGAGCGACAGGACATGATTGATGTCCGACATCGACTTGCGATAGTTACCCATCGTGTAGTGCAGGGTCGCGCGGCGGTTCCAGCCTTCGACGTAGCTCGGGGCCAGCGTGATCACCTGGTCGAGGATATCGAGGGCTGCCGCCGGCTTATTGTCGGTGATGGACTTGTCGGCCCACTGCATCAGCAGGTTGACCGTCGCGCTGCCGGAATCCTGCCATTCCAGGCGGATCTGGTTGGCGAGTTCGCGCGCCTTGTCGGCGTCCCGTTCCTTCTTGAGGTCGGAGAACAGGGCGTCGAGGCGTTGCTTTGGGGTGGTGAGGCTGGCGGCCTCGGTTTCCGGCGCCGTCTCTGCGGCGAAAGTCAGGGTGCCGGCTCCAACTGAGGCGGCGAGAAGGGCGGAACACGCCAGAATCAAGGGTACAAAAACTCGCATGGCGAGCATGTTAGCTCGCCACGGAATAAGATCAAAATCAATTTTGGGACATCGCCGAAGCGAGACGCCAAACAGAAACCAGTCTGGGCCTCAGCCCTGACGTGCCTTGAAGCGCGGGTTCTGCTTATTGATGATGTAGATACGGCCCTTGCGACGAACCAGACGGTTTTCGCGATGGCGGGTCTTCAGCGACTTGAGCGAATTCTTGATCTTCATTTTCCTGATCCGCAGGTTTCGGGGAAACAAAATTCGCCCGGTATTTCTAACAATCAAAAGCGCGCCATTCAGCGCGCTCCATAAGGTGGGATGGCAAATACCGTGTCACCCCTGTTGTGTCAACCGCAAGACACCGGATTTTGGCGCCTTGCCCCGCATTTCTGTGGCTTTGAGGCTCACGTCAAGCGGGTGATGTGACCCATCTTGCGGCCCGGTCGGGCTTGCGTCTTGCCGTAGAGATGGACGAAAACGTTGTCCTTGGCAAGCCAGGCCGGCACATCGTCGATGTCGTCGCCGATCAGGTTCTGCATCACGCAGTCGGAGTGGCGAACGGGATTGCCGAGCGGCAGGCCGGCCACGGCGCGAATGTGCTGCTCGAATTGCGAGACGATGCAGGCCGCCTCCGTCCAGTGGCCGGAATTATGCACGCGCGGCGCCATTTCATTGGCGACGAGGCTACCGTCGGCAAGCACGAAGAACTCCACACCGATGACGCCGACATAGCCGAGCGCATCGAGGATCGCCTTGGCCGCAGTGCGCGCGGTCTCGGCGGTGGCAGGGCCAATGGCCGCGGGTACGGTGGATGTATGCAGGATGCCGTTGCGGTGAACGTTCTCCGCCGGATCGTAACAGGCGACGGCGCCATCTACCGAGCGGGCAGCGATGATGGAGATTTCGCGCTCGAACGGCACGAAGCTTTCGAGGATCAGCGGCACGGAGCCGAGCGCCGCGAAGGCGCCTTGCGGGCTGTCCTGCCCGGAGCGGAACACGCGTTGTCCCTTGCCATCATAGCCGAGGCGGCGGGTCTTCAGGACGCCGGAACCGCCGAAATCGGCAAGTGCCGCCTCAAGATCGGCCTGGCTGTCGACCGCATGGAAGCGGGCGGTGACGATGCCGCTGTCGTTGAGGAAGCGTTTTTCGACCAGGCGGTCCTGGGCGGCTTCCAGTGCCTTCGGCGGCGGGAAGACAGGCCGGGCACGGGCGAGCCTCTCGGCGGCCGCAACCGGCACATTCTCGAATTCGTAGGTGACGATGTCGCAGGCGGCCGCCAGCGCATCGAGCGCGCGTTCATCGTCATAGGCGGCAACGATCTGTTCGTTTGCCACCTGCGCTGCCGGACAGTCGGGCTGCGGCTCGAGGATGATGGCGCGGAAGTTCAGCCGTGCAGCAGACATGGCCAGCATGCGGCCGAGCTGGCCGCCGCCAATGATGCCAATGGTTGTCATGCGTCGTCCACCGGATACTCGGCGACGGCGACGGTCTGCTGCTCGCGCCAGTCGTCGAGACGGTCGGCAAGGTCGTTGTCGCTGAGCGCCAGTACGGCTGCGGCGAGTAGTGCCGCGTTGACCGCGCCGGCGCGTCCGATCGCCAGCGTTCCGACGGGAATGCCGGCCGGCATCTGGACGATCGACAGCAGGCTGTCCTGCCCGGACAGTGCCTTCGATTGCACCGGCACGCCGAAGACCGGCAACGGCGTCATCGAGGCGCACATGCCCGGCAGATGGGCGGCACCGCCGGCACCGGCGATGATGACCTTGAAGCCTTCGTCGCGCGCGCCCTTGGCGAAGCTTACCAGCCGATCAGGTGTGCGGTGTGCAGAAACGATGCGAGCCTCATAGGCAATGTCGAGCGCGTCGAGCGTATCGGCGGCGTTCTTCATCGTCTCCCAGTCGGACTGGCTTCCCATGATGATGGCGACGGGTGGGGTAGTGGTGTCGAGCACGTCTTTAAAGTTCCGCTTCAGGCGATGATGTCGGGGATGATCTGGTCTTCGAGCTTGGTGATCTTGTCCTTGATGACCAGCTTCTTCTTCTTCATGCGCTGAATTCTCAGCGCATCGCAGCCGGTCTGAATCATGGCGTTGATGGCAGCATCATAATCTTCATGTTCCTGCCTCAGCCGCGCGGCGGTCAATCTGAGTTCGGCCTGGTCCTGGTCCGGCATGCAAAGCGATCCCCATCAGCCCGGTTGCGAAGTCCTCCTCGAACCGGAATTTCATGCGCCGCTCTATCACATCTTGGGCGGTAACGGGAAGTTATCCGTCGTCATCATTTCGCCTTCGACAAATGAAAAATGGCATGGCACAGTAGTAAGGTTACAACCATGGAACATCCGGCATTTACCAGCCGGATGCAAGCAAAAGGAAGGGACTGCCAATGACCATTGAGGCTCATCTTGCAACGCTTGAGAAAAAACATGGCGCACTGGAGCAGGAGCTCCATGCAGCAATGAACCAGCCGTCCATCGAGGACGAAATGATCAGCGACATCAAGCGAAGGAAGCTGCGCATCAGGGACGAAATCGAAAGGCTTCGCTCCTCGACTCACTGATTATAAACGGTATTTCCCAGTAACAACGGGAGGTGTCCTCTCCGCGGAGACGACGCAACAAGGTTCACAACCAATCCCCTCAACGGAAGATACGGATCGCTCGACCGGGTTTGAGACCCGGTCGATTTGTGTCAGGCCGCGGTTACGCTCCCGTCCGGTCATCAGGCCCAGAATTGATCCAACCATAGGTTGAGCCTGTCGAAGCCAGGGCGGTTGATCGCATATATCCGCCGCGTACCGTTGGCCGAAACCGAAACCAGATTGCAGTCGAGCAGGGCCTTCAGGTGCTGTGATACCGCGGGCCGGCTGATCGGCAATCCTTCGGCCAGTTCGTTGACCGTTTTCGGCGCGCGCCGCAGTTCCTCCAGCAGGTAACGCCGGTTGGGATCCGCGATGGCATCGAAAGGGTCCGCAATGGTCATGACCGGACGTTAAGCGAAATCACCGCGGGCGGCAAGAAATTTGTGCGCTGCGGCATTTTCGTTTTGCTTTGCAATATGATCGATCGCTTGGATGCAGTCAGGCGCCGGCCAGCAGGCTGTTGAGGCTGTCCCACAGCAGCTTCAGCCCGGCGATGAAAGCCATGCTATACATGAAGGGATAGAAGATCTGCGGCTTCATGCGGCGAACGATGAAGGCGCCGCAGACGGTGGCAACGATCGCCAGCGGAAACAGTGTCGCAGAGATCTTGAGATTGCTCATGTCGAGCTGGCCGAGCGCGAAATAGGGGATGAGCTTGACGGCATTGAGGATGGCGAAGAAGCGCACGATCGTGCCGGTGTATTCGCGCGGATCGAGCTGAAGCGGCAGGGCGTAGATCTGAAAAGGCGGGCCGCCGGCGTGGGCGACAAAGCTGCCATAGCCGGCAAACGAGCCCCAGAGCGTTGCGGGGCCAGCCCGTTGCTGCTTGGGCGTGATCGTTATTCCGTTGCGCATGCGCCAGACATTGTAGACATAACGCAGGACGAACAGCACGGTGATGAGGCCGATGATCAGGCGCAGATAGTCGCGCGAGACATAGGCCGACGTCGCCCAGCCGATGAGAATGCCGGCGATGGCGCCGGGCAGGAGCATGAACAGGGTTTTGCGATCGCCGTGCTTGCGCCACATCCAGAGCGAGACGAGGTCCATCGCGATCAGGATCGGTAAGAGCAGCGCGGCCGCCTGAACCGGCGAGACGGCCATCGACAGGATCGGCACGCCCATCAACGAAAGGGCCTCGCCCATACCGCCCTTGCTGAGGCCAACGAGAAGAACCGCCGGGATGGCGACGAGATAGAAGTCCAGGTCGGGAAGCATCGGTGGCGGTTGATCCTTTTGACGTCTCCGTCTATCGGTTTTCCCAAACGAAATCGAGCGCTGGTTTCCGTCGACATGCGGGCACAGCTAGAAATGGATGTCATGAGCAAGACAATAGAACGCTGCCGCCTGGTGCTGATTGCGCCGGATATCGCTGATCCGGCGGATCGCGCCAAGGTGCTTGCCGACGCCTTGAAGGGCGGCGACGTCGCTTCGGTGATCGTGCCGCAATATGGCCTCGATGACGCCGAGTTCCAGAAACACGCCGAGCGCCTCGTGCCGATCATCCAGGAGGCTGGAGCCGCTGCGCTGATCGAGGGCGATTCCCGGGTCGCCGGACGCGCCAGGGCCGACGGCCTGCATATTTCCGGCAATGCCGAAGCACTTGGCGAGGCGGTCGAGAAGCACACGCCGAAGCTTATCGTCGGCGGCGGCAACGCGGCCGACCGCCATCACGCGCTTCAAATCGGCGAAGTGCGTCCGGACTACGTGTTCTTCGGCAAGACGGACGGCGACATCAAGCCGGATGCGCATCCGAAGAACCTGGCGCTCGCCGAATGGTGGGCCTCGATGATCGAGATCCCCTGCATCGTCATGGGCGGCACGGATCCGCAGTCCGCATTGGCGGCGGCCGAGACCGGCGCCGAATTCGTGGCGCTTCGCCTGGCCGTCTTCGGCGAGCCCGAGCAGGCGCCGTCGGTGGTCGCCGCCGTCAACGCGCTTCTTGACGAAAAAGCGCCACGGTTTGAAGCTTAAGACGTGTCGATGTTGAACCGCCTGTCTTCAAAGCTCAGTTGGGGCGTTGCCCTCCTTGCCGCCACCGCCGCCGTGGCGACGCCGGTGCGTGCGCAGGAAAAGCCGGCTCCAGTGCAGGAGCTGGGCGTCAACGCCGATGATAGTGGCGCTGCAAAGCGCGGCCGCATCACCCCCTTCAATGGCGCAGCGATGCCTGAAGAAGGCACGGGCAAGCCTGTGGCCAAGCCGGCTGACCCGGCGGACAAGAAGAAGGCTGGTGATGGCACGGTGCCTTCGCAGGGCGTCAATGTCTTTGACCGCATGGGCGCCGAACTGCCGGCACTACCTGCGGAAAAGCCATTCGCCGGCAAGGTCGACGACGCCTACGGCGCTTTCCAGCGCGGCTATTATCTGACGGCGATGGATCTCGCACTTCCGCGCGCGCAGCTCGGCGATCCTGCCGCGCAAACGCTTGTTGCCGAAATCCTGCAGCAGGGCCTCGGCGTGGTGCGCAATGCCAAGCAGGCGGCGTTCTGGTACGGACAGGCGGCTGAAAACGGCGACCCGGCCGCCATGTTCAAATACGCGCTGATCCTGATGGAAGGGCGCTACGTCAAGCGCGACCGCAAGAAGTCCGAAGAACTGATGAAGAAGGCGGCCGATCTCGGCAATGGGTCGGCCCAGTTCAACTATGGCCAGACGCTCGTGGCCGACAGCCCCGGACCGAAGGGTCTGAAGGCCGCTATGCCCTACTACGAAAAATCGGCCGAGCAGGGGATCGCCGACGCGCAATATGCGCTGTCGCAGATCTATCTCAACGTCGATGGCATTGACGAAGGCAAGCGGGCGCGGGCCAGGGAATGGCTGCTTCGGGCGGCCCATGCTGGTTACGACACGGCGCAGCTCGACATCGCCATCTGGATGATCGAAGGCATTGCCGGCGATCGCAACCTGGAGGACGGTTTCGGCTGGATGAAGCGGGCGGCGGAAGGCGGCAATGTCGTGGCGCAGAACCGGCTGTCCCATCTCTATGTCAACGCCATCGGCACCCGGCCCAATCCGGTCGAGGCGGCGAAGTGGTATGTGCTGTCGCGCCGCGCCGGCCTCAAGGACGATGCGCTGGAAGACTTCTACCTCGGTCTCAACGAGCAGCAGCAGAAGGCGGCACTCAGCGCAGCCAACAAGTTCCGCTCGAGCTGACCGGGATTCCACTGCATGTTTCCTTAAATCCTATTCGATTTAAGGATAAAAACATGCAGCAAAAATCAAAGTGCTACAGCGACCTTTGCGCGTCTAATAAGACGCGCGGCGCTGTAGGCGCCTGAATCTCGGCTGTTCGGCCGAGCCAGGCGCTATTTCTCTTGAACTTCCGGGGTTTTTGTGGTCTTGAAGCCCCGGTTTTTGCCCCTGGCGCCATGGTTTTCCGGCACGTCCCGGGCGGAGTGATCTTCACTCGGTTTTTTGACGATGGAACTCGATGACAGGCCTTGCCCGATCGGCAGGTGCTATCCCCGTGTTCCGTCACACAGGTTCAATGTCCGATCGAGAAGGCTCGATCGGCCTTCGCTTCACAAGGATCGCCAGATGGCCCGTTCAGCTCTCCTCAATGTCATGGTTCAGGCCGCCTTCAAGGCCGGCAAGTCGCTGGCGCGCGATTTCGGTGAAGTCCAGAACCTGCAGGTCTCGCTCAAGGGACCGGGCGACTACGTGTCCCAGGCCGACCGCAAGGCCGAAAAGCTCATCCGCGAAGAACTGCTGAAGGCGCGTCCGACCTATGGCTTCCTCGGCGAGGAAGGCGAGGAGATCATCGGCACCGATGGCGCCCATCGCTGGATCGTCGATCCGCTCGACGGCACCACCAATTTTCTGCACGGCATTCCACATTTTGCTGTCTCGATCGCGCTTGAGCGCCAGGGCGAGATCGTCGGCGCTGTCGTGTTCAACCCGGCAACCGACGAACTGTATACCGCCGAGCGTGGCGGCGGCGCTTTCCTCAATGACCGTCGCCTGCGCGTCGCTGCGCGCAAGGCCTTGTCGGATGCGGTGATCGCCACCGGCACGCCGCATCTCGGTCGTGGCAATCACGGCAAATACCTGATCGAACTGCGCCACGTGATGGGCGAAGTCGCCGGCATCCGCCGCATGGGCTCGGCGGCACTCGATCTCGCCTATGTTGCAGCCGGCCGTTTCGACGGCTACTGGGAGCGCGACCTGGCCGCCTGGGACATTGCGGCCGGCGTGCTTCTGATCCGCGAAGCCGGTGGCTGGTCGACGGATATCGATGGCGGCGCCAAGCCGGTCAACGAGGGTTCGATCGTTTGCGGCAACGAATACATCACCAAGGCGCTGCGCGACGTCGTTCACCGTCCGATCCCGTCGAAATAATCGACGGCCCGTCCGTTTCCTGCTTGCCAAGCCTCCGGCGCTCCATGTGTCGGAGGCTTTTTGTTTTTTCCTTCAATTCGGCGCAAAGCTCCACTACAGCGCCACACGTTAAACAGGACGCGCGATGGATGCTGCAGCGCGTTAACTTGCTGCATAACTTTCTCTTAAATCGATTCCGATTTGAGGAATTATGCAGTAGGCTCCGACGCGTCGCGGCACCGTTCCGCCAAATGCAACCGGGAGAATGGTATACCCATGACGAAACTGCATCTGTCCGGGTGGGACGGTCGGGAAGGGGTGGAAGCAGACTACAATCCGCATAAGCTTTCGAGCCCCATGCATTTTTTCTGGACCATGGTGATTTTCCTGATCATCGTCGGTTTCGTCGGCGCGATCCTCTTTCGGCAGGCACACAATGCCTTCCTCGCCAATCCCGGCCTGAACGGCCTGATCCTCGGGGTGCTGCTGATCGGCATCCTGCTGGCGTTCAACCATGTGCTCGGGCTTCGTCCAGAGGTGCGCTGGTTCAATTCTTTCCGCGCCGCCGGCAGCGCCGACAAGGTCGGGCGGGATCCGGTCCTGCTGTCGCCGATGCGCGCGCTGATCGGTGGCCGCCAGACGGCGATCTCGACGACGGCGCTGCGGTCGATCCTGGATTCGATTGCAACACGGCTGGATGAATCGCGCGACACGACGCGGTATCTGACCGGTCTGCTCGTCTTCCTCGGCCTGCTCGGCACCTTCTGGGGTCTGCTCGGCACGATCGGCTCCATCAACACCGTCATCCAGTCACTGGATGCCGGTTCCGGCAGCACCGAGGACGTGCTGGGCGCTCTCAAGAACGGCCTGTCGGCGCCGCTGACCGGCATGGGAACGGCGTTCTCGACGTCGCTCTTCGGCCTTTCCGGTTCGCTGATCCTCGGCTTTCTCGATCTGCAGGCGGGTCGGGCGCAGAACCGGTTCTATACCGAGCTTGAAAACTGGCTCTCCTCCGTCACCGATGTCGGATCGGAACTCTCGATTGCCGGCGACCTGTCGACCGGCGCGCCGGTCGAGGAGCTGAAGCGCCTGACGGACCAGCTCGTCCGCCTCAACCATGAAGGCGGTTCCAACCAGCGCACGACGGCGGCAATGGCGAGCCTGGCTGAAGGTATTCAGGGTCTGGTCAAGAACATGCGCGGCGAGCAGCAGATGCTGCGCGACTGGATCGAGGCGCAGCAGGAAGAGGCGAAGGCGATGCGCAAGACGCTGGACAAGCTCACGACGCGCATCGGCCACTCCGAGCGCATTTCAGTGAACAGCGAGAAGTCCGGATCGCAGGCCAAGCTCAGCCATGCGGACGATACCGGAGGGGAATGATCCATGGCGCTTGCCCGAAAAGGCCGTTCACAGCGCACGATCGACTATTGGCCCGGTTTCGTCGACGCATTGTCGACCCTGCTCCTGTCGATCATGTTCCTGCTCAGCGTCTTCGTGCTGGCGCAGTTCCTGCTCAGCCGCGAAATCAGCGGCAAGGACGAGGTTCTGACCCGGCTGAACAGCCAGATCAACGAGCTGACACAGCTGCTCGCGCTCGAAAAGAGCGGCAAGCAGGATCTGGAGGATTCACTCGCCAATCTCCAGGCCTCCCTCTCCCAGTCGGAAGGCGAGCGTTCTCGCCTGAAAGCCTTGCTCGACCAGGGCGCCGGCAGCACGGATGCCGCCAACGAGAAGCTTGGGCGTGTCGGTGCCGAGCTTGACGCCGAACGCCAGACCAGCGCCCGTGCCATGAGCCAGATCGAGCTTCTCAACCAGCAGATCGCGGCGCTGCGCAGCCAGATCGCGGCGATCGAAGAGGCATTGCAGGCGTCGGAAGCCAAGGACCAGTCTTCGCAGACGAAGATCGCCGATCTCGGTCGCCGGCTGAATGTCGCGCTGGCGCAGCGGGTGCAGGAACTAAACCGCTATCGTTCCGATTTCTTCGGACGGCTGCGCGAAATCCTGTCCGATCGCGAAAACATCCGCATCGTCGGCGACCGCTTCGTCTTCCAGTCGGAAGTGCTTTTCCCCTCCGGCGGCAACGAACTCAATCCTGAGGGCCAGACTGAAATGGCCAAGCTCGCCTCGGCGCTGCTCGACCTTGCCAAGGAAATTCCGGCGGAGATCAACTGGGTGCTGCGCGTCGACGGGCACACGGACAATGTACAGCTTTCAGGCACCGGCCGTTTTGCCGACAACTGGGAGCTTTCGTCCGCCCGTGCCACATCCGTCGTCAAGTTCCTGATCTCCAAGGGCGTGCCGGCCGACAGGCTGGTCGCCGCCGGTTTCGGCGAGTATCAGCCGATCGCCGAGGGCGAGAGCGTCGAAGCGCGGTCGCAGAACCGTCGTATCGAGCTGAAGCTGACCGAGAAATAGGCTCAAGGATAGCCCTCGGTCCGACGCCCTTGAATTGACCTTGACGTGCGCGTAACACTTGCATCCACAACATGCAGGGGGAAGCTTGCATCTTGGCGGATGCAGGGGAGGGCGCCGTTAATGGATTGCGATGTACTGGTCGTCGGTGCTGGGCTTGCCGGTCTTGTGGCCGCGTCTGAGGCAGCAGCGCTTGGCCGCAAGGTGATCGTTCTCGATCAGGAGGGGGAGCAGAACCTCGGCGGTCAGGCCTTCTGGTCGCTAGGCGGTCTCTTTTTCGTCGACAGTCCCGAGCAGCGGCGCATGGGTATCAAGGACAGTCGCCAGCTCGCCCGCCAGGACTGGATGGGCTCGTCGCAATTCGATCGTCCCGAGGACCACTGGCCGCGATTGTGGGCCGATGCCTATCTCGATTTCGCTGCCGGCGAGAAGCGCAGCTGGCTGCATTCGCTCGGCATGCGCTGGTTCCCCGTCGTCGGCTGGGCCGAGCGCGGTGGCGGCCTTGCGCATGGGCATGGCAATTCTGTTCCGCGCTTCCACGTCACCTGGGGCACCGGCCCGGCTGTTATCGAGCCGTTCGTGCGGCTGACGCGCGAGGCGGAAAGCCGCGGCCTCGTGCGTTTTCGCTTCCGCCACCGCGTCGACGAACTGGTGACGACGGATGGGGCGGTCACCGGCGCGCGCGGTTCGGTGCTCAAGGCCGATCCGGTCGGCCGCGGCCAGCGCAGCTCGCGTGATGTCGCCGGCGATTTCGAGATTTCGGCGGGCGCGGTGATCGTGACATCGGGCGGCATCGGCGGCAACCATGAGCTGGTACGGCGCAACTGGCCACGCAAGCGGCTGGGCCAGCCGCCGGCGACGATGGTCTGCGGCGTGCCGCATCATGTCGATGGCCGCATGCTGGAGATTGCCGGCCGCGCCCGCGGCTCGGTCATCAATTCCGATCGCATGTGGCACTACACCGAAGGCCTGAAGAATTTCGATCCGATCTGGCCGGATCACGGCATCCGCATCCTGCCCGGTCCGTCGTCCTTCTGGTGCGATGCTGACGGCAATCGCTTTTCAGCGCCAGCGATGCCCGGCTTCGATACGCTCGGCACCTTGCAGGCCATCCGCGAAAGCGGCCATGACTACAGCTGGTTCATCCTGACGCGGGCGATCATCAAGAAGGAATTTGCCCTATCCGGTTCCGAACAGAACCCTGATCTGACCGGCAAAAGCATCTCTCTCCTGCTCAAGCGGCTGGGCAAGAACCCGCCCGGACCGGTGCAGGCTTTCATGGACAGGGGAGAGGATTTCATCGTTCGCGATCGGCTCGACGATCTCGTGCCGGCGATGAATGCGCTGACGGCTGAGAACCGGCTGTCGGTCGATCACCTGCGCGAGCAGATCGAGGCGCGCGACCGCGAGATCACCAATCCCTTCTCGAAGGATGCGCAGGTGACGGCGATCCGCGGGGCACGGTCCTACCGCGGTGACCGGCTGCTGCGTACCGCCAAACCGCACCGCCTGCTCGACCCCAAGGCCGGGCCGCTGATTGCCGTCAGGCTGCATATCCTGACGCGCAAGACGCTCGGCGGCCTGCAGACCAACCTGGCCGGCCAGGTGCTGGAGCAGTCGGGCGAACCGGTGCCGGGCCTTTACGCTGCAGGTGAAGTCGCAGGCTTCGGCGGCGGCGGCATGCATGGCTACAACGCGCTGGAAGGCACGTTTCTCGGCGGCTGCATCTATTCCGGCCGTGTCGCCGGGAGGCATGCGGGTGCGGTCTAAGCGGGCTGAATCGGCTATCGTTGTCCGCGTGTCGGGCCCCTCACCCTAGCCCTCTCCCCGCAAGCGGGGAGAGGGGACGCATGCTGCAGTCGGCCCAGCGCTTGTTATGGCCAGAGCTTCCCGGAAAAGTGCGAAGCGGTTTCGGCCAGGGAATGCGAAATACATGAGCGTTTTGATGGCCCCGCCTAAGACGGAGACGCTCGAGATCGGCGAGCGCGTGCCACATATCCCTTCTCCCCGCAGGCGGGGAGAAGGCGGCGGCAGCCGGATGAGGGGCCGATCCGGCAGATGGGGTCAAGTAACTCTGATCAATCCATCTGGATGTTGGCGTCGCGAACGACAGGCGTCCATTTTGCGAGCTCGGCCTTCACATGCGCGGCAAGCTCCTGCGGCGTAGAGCCGACGATGGTTGCGCTGAATTCCTTCATCCGCTCGACCACGGCCGGGTCCGCAAGCGCTTTGTTGGCGGCTTCGTTCAGGCGGGCGACAACCGGCTCGGGCGTGTTGGCCGGTGCAAACAGCGCGTTCCAGGTATAGGTTTCGTAGCCCGGAATGCCTGCCTCCGCGACCGTCGGAACGTCGGGGAAGGATGGCGCGCGTTCGGCGGTCGTTACCGCAAGCGCCCGCAAGGTGCCGGCCTTGATGTGGCTGGAGGAGGACGGCAGGTTGTCGAACATGATCGGCACCTGGTTGCCGATGACGTCGTTGAGCGCCGGTCCGGCGCCCTTGTAGGGGATATGCTGCATGTTGACGCCGGCCATCTTCTTGAAGAGCTCGCCGGAGAGGTGCAGCGGCGTGCCATTGCCGGAAGAAGCGTAGGCATATTCATCGGGCTTGGCCTTGAGCAGTGCCAGAAGCTCCTCGACGGTCTTGGCCGGCAGCTCCGGATTGACCACCAGCACGTTCGGAACGACGACCAGAAGCGAGATCGGAGCGAAGTCCTTTTCCGGGTCATAGGGCTTGGTCTTGAGGATCAGCGGGTTGAGGGCGTGCGTCGCCACCGTGCCCATGAGGATCGTATAGCCGTCCGGGTCGGCGCGCGCGACATTGTCGGCACCGAGGTTGCCACCGGCGCCGGCGACATTCTGGACGATGACCTGCTGGCCGAGATCCTCCGACATCTTCTGCGCCACGATCCGCGCGACCACGTCGGTCGAGCCGCCGGCGGCAAAGGGAACGACAAGGGTGATTGCGCGATCCGGAAAGTCCTGGGCATTCGCCTGGATGCCGGAGCCGAGAACGGTGAGTGCGGTGAAGCCGAGGGCAAGCGCCGCCCGGCGGGTCAACTTCGAAAATGTCATTAGGTTCCTCCCTGAACAATCCACATCGGTCGTGGCGGCCGAAAAAAGCCGGCACCTATAGAATAGGGTCCGGCTTTCCAGCTGCAATGGCATGCCGGACATGCCGGCATGCGACTATGGTAGTGGTCGTCTTACTTCCCCGGGTTCAGGAACAGCTCCTCGGCGCCGTGGTTGAACTGCAAACGGGCCAGCTTGGCATAGAGCCCGTCCTGCCGGATCAGCGAGGCATGGGTTCCCTCTTCGACGATCCGGCCGTGTTCCATCACGAGGATGCGGTCGGCCTTCAAGACGGTTGCGAGCCGGTGGGCGATGACAACAGTCGTGCGTTCATGCAGCAAGCCTTCGAGTGCCTTCTGCACCAGTGTCTCGCTTTCGGCGTCGAGCGCCGAGGTCGCCTCGTCGAGCAAAAGGATCGGCGCGTTGCGCAGGATGGCGCGGGCAATGGCGATGCGCTGGCGCTGGCCGCCCGAGAGCGTGATGCCACGCTCGCCGACAAGCGTGTCGTAGCCCTTCTCCATCCGGCCGATGAATTCGTCGGCCTGGGCGGCGACGGCAGCGGCGCGCACCGCCTCACGGCTTGCACCCGGCAGGCCGAAGGCAATGTTGTCGTGGACGGAGGAGGCGAAGATGGTGACGTCCTGCGGCACGATCGCCAGGCGGTCGCGCAGATCCTTCGGGTCCACGGTGCGGATATCGACGCCATCGACCGTGATGGCACCCTTTGCCGGATCGTAGAACCGCAGCAGCATCGAAAAGACGGTGCTCTTGCCCGCGCCGGATGGGCCGACAATGGCGACGGTTTCACCCGGTTTGATCGCAAAGCTCAGGCCGTTCAGGCTCTTGTAATCAGGGCGCGCGGGATAGGCGAAATAGACTTCGTCGAAGCTGATGGCGCCGAGCGCCGGCGCCGGCATGGCGACGGGGGTTTCGGGCGCCTCGATTTCCGGGACTTCGGTCAAGAGCTCGTTCAACCGCTCGGCGGCACCGGCTGCCTGCGAGAGCTCGCCCCAGACCTCCGATAGCGATCCGAGGCTACCGGCGGCGAAGACCGAATAAAGCAGGAACTGGCTGAGGGTTCCGGCCGAGAGATTGTCCGCCAGCACGTCGCGCGCGCCGAACCACAGGACGGCGACAACGCTGCCAAACACCATGGTGATGGCGAAGGCTGTCAGCACCGAGCGGGCCTTGATGGCCGCGCGTGCCGCGCCGAAGGCATCTTCGACGGCGTTGCCGAAGCGGTTGTTGGCGATGTCCTCGCTGTTGAAGGCCTGAACCGTGCGCGAGGCGGCGATCGCCTCGCCGGCATAGGCCGATGCCATCGCCAGGGTGTCCTGTGCCTCGCGCGAGCGGCGGCGGACGGAGCGGCCGAAGCCGACCAGCGGAAACACGATCACCGGGATTGCCGCCAGCACCAGGCTCGACAGCTTCGGGCTGGTATAGACCATCATGCCGATGGCGCCGAGACACAGGATCAGGTTGCGAAGTGCTACCGATGCCGTCGCGCCGACGGCGGACTTCAGCTGCGTGGTATCGGCGGTCAGCCGCGAGACGATCTCGCCCGACTGGTTCACGTCGAAGAACGACGCGGAAAGGCGGGTGACGTGCTGGAAGACGTTGCGCCGGAGATCCGCGACAATGCGCTCGCCAAGGGTGATGACGAAATAGTAGCGGGCCGCACTGGCCAAAGCCAGGATGATGGCGAGCATCATCAGCATCGAGAAATAGGTATTGATGAAGCCGCTGTCGGAATTGGAGAAGCCGTTGTCGACCATGCGCCTGACGGCGAGCGGCAGCGTCAGGGTCGTCACCGCAGCGATAACGAGCGAAATCCCGGCGCCGATGACCAGATGGCGGTAGCGCTTGAGGTAGGGCAGCAGCGTGGCGAGAGGGCGAATGGATTTACGCGCTGGTGACTGGTTTGCTCGTTCGGACACATGACCCCCGTTCGCCAATCACGGAGGGGGCGGGTTTGCCCATGAGTCTTCCGCGCGGCACTTGTTATCCCGCGGACCTTGATGTATAGGCACGGCATCGAATTGGGAAGCCGTGGCCCATCAGCCGGTCCGCGGCTTCATTTACGTGTTCGGTCTCGAAGTCGCAATGCCTTGCGACAATTGGACCCTGGAACTCTAGGAAGATCGTTATGAAGGCAGACATCCATCCCGACTATCACCTGATCAAGGTGGTCATGACTGACGGCACCGAATACGAAACCCGCTCGACCTGGGGTTCGGCAGGCGCCACCATGAACCTGGAAATCGACCCGAAGTCGCACCCGGCTTGGACGGGCGGCAACCAGCAGCTCATGGACCGCGGCGGCCGCGTCTCCAAGTTCAAGAAGCGTTTCGAAGGCCTCGGCCTCTAATCGCACGCTCTCTTGGCGCGTTTTCGAAGCCCGGCTCTGCCGGGCTTTTTGTTGTGCGGATTTCCGTTCCGACTTAAGGCCGATCTTTGATCGTGCGAGCCGGCTCAAGCCGCGCATGAAAAAACCCGGCTAGAGGCCGGGTTCGTTTCGTTGGCAGCGAACTGCCGAATATCTTGAAATCAGTTGGTGCCGAAGGCCGTCTGCAAGAGCTTAATCTGCGCCTTGACGCCGTTCTGGTTATCAGGAACGAAGGTCGAGGCTTCCTGCGGACGGTAGATCTCGCGATCGAGCAGGGCGACGCGGTTCTGCAGGCGCAGTGAGCGCTCGATGAGGTCGCGGAATGCTTCCGGCAGCTCACTCCAGCCGGGCGCGCTGCGGTCGACGTTGAAGCTGTCGAGGCGAACCTTGCTCTTTTCCGACAGCACCTGGTCGCGGCTCATCTCGCCGTTGTTGACAGCGCGTTGAAGCAGGAGCCATGATGCCATCTGCATGAGACGCGTGGTCAGACGCATGGATTCTGCTGCATAGAGGACCGATGCCATGCGCGGCAGGACCTTGGAGGCCAGGCGACCGGGGCCGTCGAGATAGCTCGCGGTTTCTTCGACCAGACCCATGCCTTCCGAATAGAGCGCCTTGAACTGCGCCGACGCCGCCGCGTGTCCCGCGAAACTGACGGTATTCAATCCTCTTTCGGACATGACCTGTTTTCCCTGGTTCAAACGCATCACGACAGTCGGGTAACGGGCGGTTTTGGGAAAAGTTTCCTTGCCGCCTCTATGCCTGAAGAATGATGCCATAGCGCATTTCGCGCAAGAGCATTCTTAAGAAAGGGTTAATCTCCACAATTCTTTGCAGCGACATATATCAAAACAAAAAAAGAGCCGCGGAAAGCGGCTCTCAAGGTAAAACAGGGAGAAAAATCAGACCCATTCGCCAGTCGGAGAAATTGTCTGAGTCCGGAAAGCTCCGGATAAACAGACAATCGCAGAGAATGCTTAATATACCGTTAAGAAAGCGCCGTTTCGGGCCGTTTGTCCTTGTGCGATCGTCAGCGGAACAGGCCTTCGGCCGCAGATCGGCTTGCGGATTTGCGCTCGCGCTCCGCCTCGAGCCGGGCGATTTCCTCCTTCAGCAGCGCGATGCGCTGTGTGAGCTCGTCGACGGACAGAAGCGACAGGTCGCTGCCGATCTCATGCGCCAGCTTCTTCTTGGGTTGGTCTTCGTCAAACAGGCCCATTCGACTTCTCCTCCTGTTCGGGGTCGATATCGCCGTCGTCGTCATCATGTGTTTCATCGAACGGTGCTGCGCGCGGCGAGAGCTGCAAGCTCTCGGGCGTCATCGCCGTTCCGGCGTTGATCGGCGAGAAGGCATCGCGCTCGGCGACCGGAACCGGCGCGCGCATGCGGCTGCGGATGATGGCGTAGGCGGTGATGAGGATATGGGCGCAGGCGGTGATCATGAACAGCCCGTAGGGGCCGGTCGCAGTCATCACCGGGCCGCCGATGGTCGGGCCGATAATGGTGCCGATGCCGTAGAGCAGCAGCAATCCGCCGGAAACCTTGACGAAATCCTCTGCCGTCGCAAAGTCGTTGGCATGCGAAACGGCGATCGGGTAGAGCGCGTTGGCCGCCGCGCCATAGATCGCAATCAGGGTAAGCACGATCCAGACCTGGCTCGGTTCGACCAGAAAGATCAGGAGCCCCGCCAGCGCACCGACACCGGCAAGGGCGGCAAGCACGTAACGCCGGTCGATGCGATCGGACAGGCGCCCGGCCGGCAGCTGCATCACCGCGCCGGCAAAGATCGCCACGCTCATCATCGCCGCGACAGTGCTGTCGGAGAGGCCCGCCTGGCGGCCGAAGACGGCGCCGAGCGTGCCGAAAGCGCCGTTGGCGATGCCGACGAGCAGGATGCCGAGGAACGAGACCGGGGAATTGCGATAGAGCCCGCGCAGGTCGAGCTGGACCTGCTTCAGCGGCTGCGGCGAGGCGGCCTTCGAGAGCAGGGTCGGCAGCATAGCGACGCAATAGAGAATACCGCAGATCATGAAGAGGGTGCTGGTGGAGGTATCGCCGAACGGGATCATCATCTGGCCGCCGACGACGCCGAAGAGCGTGATGGCGATATAGAGGGAAAAGATGACGCCGCGGCTCTCATTGGTGGCGCGCTCGTTGAGCCAGCTTTCGATGATCATCGAGGTGCCGGCAGTGGAAAAACCGGTCAGCGCACGCAGGATCAGCCACCAGGTCGGGTCGATCAGGATGCCGGTCATCAACGCGACGATGGCAATCATCGAGGTAAAGACGCTGAAGGCGCGCACATGGCCGATGCGCTTGACGACATTAGGTGCAAAGAAGCAGCCAAGCACGAAGCCGGCCGCCCAGGACGTGCCGATCAGGCCAAGGATGGTGGTGGGATAGCCCTCGGCCGTGCCTCTGACCGGCAAAAGCAGGCCCTGCAGGCCGTTGCCCAGGAAGAGAAACAGCGTGCCCAGCAGGAGCGAGGCGACGGGGAGCAGGTTTTTTCTCATCATCCATCCGAAAATCGTTCTGCCGTCAGCAAGTTAGGGCGGTGTGCCCGGAATTGCCAGCCGGATTCTGTCCGGCCGGTCATTGCAAATCGGCGGCGGAAACAATAGCCCTCTAATGCATCATCCCAAGAATCGATATCGAATTTCGGGATCATAAGCAGTTGCGCGTGCTGACGGCCTGCGCTGCTACGACGACAAGGTGACGGCGGCGTGACAGTTCCGCCGAGTTGCGGGAATTTACCCGGGGATAGGCTGGATATGTCGAAGGCGCTGGCGCTCATTCTGCTTCTGGCGATGGCCATCCAGCTGATCTGGCCGATCGGCCTGCCCGGTCTGAGGCAGCGTCGCGATTTCTGGAAGATCGCAGTGTTTGCGATCGTCATGATGATGATCACGGTTCTTATTCGACCGTGATACGGCGAACGAAGTAATCCCATAGTGTTAGGATGGTGGTTTCCTTGGAAACTTCGCCATCTGGCCTAGTGTGTTATCCGGTTCTTCGGTCATTCGTCGTACCCAGAAAAGCGCGCAGGACAGATGATGAAGAACGCGCTAGATTGTATACTTCACCCAGGAGATGAAATCGGGGGTTACTTGGAACGCCGCCTTGCTGCCATCCTTGCTGCCGATGTCGTGGGCTACAGCCGCCTCATAGGCGCTGATGAGACCGGCACGCTGGCCGCCATGAAGCGGCACAAGAACGAGCTGGTCGATCCCAAGGTCAGCCGACACAAGGGTCGGATTGTCAAACTGACCGGCGACGGCATTCTGGTCGAGTTCGCGAGTGTCGTGAACGCGGTTGCTTGTGCCGTCGACATTCAGCGCGGCATGCTTATCCGCAACGAAGACGTGCCGCAGTTGAAGCGTATCGAACTGCGCATCGGCGTGCATCTGGGCGACGTGATCGTCGAGGACGGCGATATCTTCGGCGACGGCGTCAATGTCGCAGCCCGGCTCGAAGGCCTGGCCGAGCCCTCCGGCATTGCCGTCTCCGCCTCCGTTCGCGACCATGTCGGCTCGAGGCTGGATGTCGGCTTCGTCGACAAGGGACAGCACGCGCTGAAGAACATCGCAGCGGGTGTGCATGTCTATTCGGTGGCGCTGGGGGCGCCGACCAAGATCGCCAAGGTGTTGAATGGGTCCCATACGGTAACGGTGGACGATGGTTACGGGCTTTCCGTCGCCGTGCTGCCCTTCACCAATATGAGCCATGACCCGGAGCAGGAATATTTCTCCGACGGCATCACCGAAGACATCATCACCGACCTGTCGAAGATCTCGCAGTTGCACGTGGTCGCCCGCAACACGGTCTTTACCTACAAGGGACGGTCTGTCCGGGTCAAAACCGTGGCGCAGGAACTGGGCGTTCGGTTCATCCTCGAAGGCAGTGTGCGCAAGGCCGGCGCGCGGGTGCGCATCACCGGGCAGCTGATCGATGCGCTGACAGGCACGCATCTTTGGGCCGACCGCTACGACCGCGATCTCACCGATATCTTCGCCATCCAGGACGAGATCACTCACGCCATCGTCGACCAATTGCGCATCAAGCTGTTGCCTGAGGAGAAGAAGGCGATCGAGAGCGATCCGACGACGAGCGTCGAGGCCTACACTTACTATCTGCGCGGGCGGCGATTCTCGCACGCCTGGACCCGTTCCTATCTGCTGCTCGCCCGACGGATGTTCCTGAAGGCCGTCGAGCTCGACCCGAATTTTGCCCGCGCCTATGCCGGCATCGCCGATTGCGAATCCGCTCTTCGCGACTGGCACGAGCACGAATTCCCGCTCGAGAGCATTCTGAGCACGAGCGAGCGGGCGCTGGCGCTCGATCCGAACCTGGCGGAAGCGCACGCTTCCCGGGGATTGGTCCTGCACCAGGACGGGCAAAGCGAAGAGGCCGTTGCCGAGTTTGAGCGCGCCTTGACGCTTGATCCGCAGCTCTACGAGGCAAACTTTCACTATGGCCGCTTTCTCTTCATGCGCGGCGAGTTCGAGACGGCGATCCAGTTCTTCAAGCGGGCCGCGGAAATCAGCCCGGATGACTATCTCTCGCCGATCCACCTGATGAGCGCCTACAAGTCGCTGGGCCAGGAAACCGAGCGGGGACACTGGGCGAAGATTGGTATTTCCCGGGCCGAGCGGGCGCTGGAGCTGCATCCGGAGAATTCCGGTCCGGCCCATCGCGGCGCCCTGGCGCTGGCCCATATGGGCGAAGCAGAGCGCGCGCGTGAATGGGCGGCGTGTGCGATCGCCATCGATCCGGATGATGTTGTCGCACGCTACAACACGGCCTGCGTCCATTCGATCCTCGGCGATGTCGACACGGCGCTCGACATGCTCGAGAGCCTGTTGCCGCAAAGTTCCTGTTACCAGCTGCTTTGGTTCAAGCAGGACTCCGACCTGGACGCCGTTCGCCACCATGTGCGTTTCGAGGCGATGGTGGCAGCGATCGCCCAGTGCGAGGCAGCAAAGCACTGACCACCTGAAATCAGTGCGCCCGGTAGGACCCGACCGGCGCGACTGCACGTTTCCTGAAATCGCATTCGATTTAAGGATAAAGACATGCAGCAATTCAAAGTGCTACGGCGAACTTTGCGCGTCTAATAAGACGCGCGGCGTTGTAGGCGATTGCCGCGCGTAAACCACCAGATGCCGGCGCCGGTGGCAAACAGGAGGCCTGTTGCCAAAAGGACGACGGCGACGAACGCCTTCTCGAAGGCCGCTTTGGCGAGTGCCACTAGATTTTCGGCATCATTCGACGACAGTTTTTCCGCCAATATCAACGCCTCGTCCAGGCTGTCGCGTGCGATTGCCGATATGCCCGCCCCTTCCGGCAGCATGACGAAGGCGGTGTAGACCGCCGACATCACGCTGCCGAGCACGGCGATGCCGATGGCGCCGCCAAGTTCGAAGGAAACCTCCTCGATGGAGGCGGCCATGCCGGCGCGTTCCGGCGCGGCGTTGGACATGATGGCGCTGGAGGCTGCCGTCATCGAAGCGCCAATGCCAAGGCCGAGCACGATGAGGCTGACGATCTGAGCGAGCACGCCGGCTTCGTGCACGGCAAGAAACGCGCCGAGGCCGGCGGCTGCGGTGATAAGGCCGGTGCGCAGCACCATCTCGGCGCCGAGGCGCGGCAGCATCATGCCGGTAAGCGGACCGGCGACGAAGGCCGCAAGCGGGATCGGCAGGATGAAAATGCCGGCGTCAAGCGGCGAATACCCGGCGACAAGCTGCAGCCGCTGGCTGAGCACGAGCTCGGCGCCGACGATGGCCGCGGATGCGACAAGGGCTGCGGCGACGCCCGAGGAGAAGGCGGCGTTGCGGAACAGGCCGAAGTCGATCATCGGGTGCGGGCTGCGCCTCTGTCTGCGCACAAAGAGGAGAAGCGCTACGACGCCGATGGCGGCGGCGATGAGCCCGGCTTCAGCCGAGGGTTCGCGCTTGCTCATCTCCTTGATGGCATAGGCAAGCCCGACCAGGCCGACCATGATCTGGACGGAGCCGAGCGGATCCCACGGGTGATCCTTGTTGCCCTTGCTGTCGGGAAGCACGACAACGCCGAGCAGCAAGGCCACGGCGACGATCGGCACGTTGATGAGAAAGACCGAGCCCCACCAGAAGTATTCGAGCAGGAACCCGCCGAGCACCGGGCCGATCGCCGCGCCACCCGAGGCGATGGCAGCCCAGACGCCGATCGCCAGCGCCCGCTCACGTTCGTCGGTGAAGGTCAGCCGGATGATCGAAAGCGTTGCCGGCATCATCAGCGCGGCGCCGACGGCAAGAAGCACGCGGCCGGTAATCAGGATCGACGGGTTCGAGGCATAGGCCGCCAGCAGTGAAGCGAGGCCGAAGACGGCAAGACCGGCAATGAACGGCCGCTTGTGGCCGAGCCGGTCGCCGAGCGTGCCGAGCCCCGGCAGCAGGCCGGCAACGACCAGCGCATAGGCATTGACGATCCAGAGCTTTTCCGACGCGGACGCGCCAAGATCGTGGGTCAGCCGGGGCAGCGCCGTGTAAAGCACGGTCATATCGACAACGATCAGCAGCAGCGCGCTCGACACGATGGCAAGAATGAGCCAGCGATTATGCGGGGACATGGTACACCTCTGTGGCCGACCCTGCCTGCGGGACCTTTGGCCTTGTTGACGTCAGAGCGATTATATAAATACATACGTATGGAATTGAAAGTGGGAATCTGAAATGGGACGACGCCGGACGATCGATCGCGACAAGGTGCTGGATGCGGCGGAGGCGACCGTCAGCGCCATCGGTGCTGCCGGCCTGACGATCGACGCGGTGGCCAAGGCGGCGGGCATCACCAAGGGCGGGGTTCAATATTGCTTCGGTAACAAGGACGGCCTGATCGACGCGATGATGGAACGCTGGTTCAACGAGTTCGACAGCGCGGTCGCCGCCGAAGTCGGAGACGAGACGGATCCGGTAACGGCGATGCGTGCGCACGCGGAGGTGACAGCGCGCATGAACACGGCGGAGAATGCCCGCACGTCCGGGATGATGGCAGCGCTCCTGCAGCGCGAAGACCATATGGAAAAGAACCGGGCCTGGTATCGCGGGCGCCTCGACAGCCTCGATCTGTCGACCGAGGAGGGGCGCCGGGCGCGTCTTGCCTTTCTCGCAACGGAAGGCGCCTTCCTGCTGCGCAGTTTCGGTTTTGCCGAAATGGACGATACCGAATGGCAGGATATTTTTGCCGATATCGTTGCCCTGGTGCCGAAAGAAAACGCCTGACTGCGACCCCTCGACCGCCGGGCACGATCCGGCAAGCGACAGGGCTTCGAGCAAAGGGAAGAGCATGCCGACGCTGGTCGAAGTCATCGCCTACGACGATGCGTGGCCGCAGGCGTTTGCGGAGATGTCGAAGCATCTGGCGAGCCTGCTTGGCTCCGCCACGATCGCAATCGACCATATCGGCAGCACTGCAGTTCCCGGGCTCATCGCCAAGCCGATCATCGATATCGATGTGACGCTGTGCAGGCCGGAAGCGATTGCCGCCGGCGGCGCGGCGCTCGTCGCCGACGGCTTTATGTCACGGGGGAACAGATATGACGATGGTGTCTGGGCATTCGCCAAGCAGGGATCGCCGGGACAGCGCGTCTATCTCTGTCCGCCACACAACGACACCCATCGCCGTCGCCTGATCTTTCGTGATCAGCTTCGTCAAAGCCGCGAGACGGTCGACGCCTACGCAGCGCTGAAGCGAAGCCTTGCCGCGACATTTGCCTTCGATGGCGACGGCTATACCGCGGCCAAGACGCAGTTTATCGAGCAGGTGGTCGAGTGCGCCGGCCGGAGTTGAACGGCCCTCTCCCCCTCGCGTGGCGTCAGCTACGGGCTGCCGCCAGTTGGGCAAGGTGGCCGGGCAGGTCGGTCCCGCGACCGGCGGCGTTGATCGTTTCGAAATAGTCGTGCCAGCCGGCCGCCGCGATGCCCGAGACCAGGGCATCAAGCGCTGCTTCATCGGGGAAGCGCCAGATGGCGAAATAGGACTGTGATGCGGCATGAAGCTTGCCGGCATCCACCTCGCCAAAGGCGATAGGCTCGACCCCGAGATCCGATAACTTGGCCATGCCATGGCCGACGGTCTCGAAAAACTGCTGCCGCGCGACGGCGTCAAGCGACAGCCATGTTCGCTTCGAGGTATAGAGTTCGCTCAGATAGTGGGGCATGCATTCTCTTTTCAGGATCAATCGATGGACCGAAGTGCGCGCTTGCAGATCCGGGCGGTGGCGGCGCTGTCTTGCTTGCGTTGCCAGGAGGCGCAGAGATCGCGAACCCAGTCGGGCCGGTCCTTGGCCGCGTCGTTCAGCCAGTTGCCGACGGAGTCCTGAACGTAGCGCGAGGGGTCGGCGTTCAACGGTTCGAGGATGATTAGTGCCATTTCCGGATTGTCTTTGAGCGTCGGGATATGGCTGCACCAGACCCCGCGGGGGCGCGTCGCTTCGCTTGCAAACCGGCGCAGACGGTCGGAGCGGGAGGCGGTCCAGCGGCCAAGAAGCGTTATCGCCGCTTTGAGATCGGCGGCGAGATGCGGCCGCACGGCCATCCAGGCCCATTCACGCACGCCGAAGTGCGGGTCGTCGGCAAGCGGCCGGATCGCTTCGAGGCGTTGTTCAAGCGTGAGCGCTGGATTTGCGCCGATCACGAAGCACGCCCAGCCCCTGACCGTGTCGGACTGGTGTTGCTGCAGCCTTGTCACTGCGCCATCGCCAAGCCGGCCGCGGATCAATCCTGCTGCGAGCGCCATGCGTTTGGAAATGCCGGTGCCGGCTATGGCGCCGATGCTGGCGAGTGCATCGTCGCCGACTTCCGGTACGGCCGACCGCATCAGCGCCGCGAAATCGACCGCGAGGCATTGGGTCAGCGTCGAGGTTTGCGCCGCTCCCGCATTCAACAGCGCGAGCCGTTGCGGGTCGATATCCTGCACGCGCCGTGGGGGAGGGCTCACGGCTCGATCTCGCTTCCAGCCGTCGTCAATACGGCCTTTCGGCCGGCGTCGGTGTTGCGCCACGCGCGCTGGATGAGCGTACTTAGCGTCTGTCGGTCGCGCTCGTCGAAACCGGCAAACAGCGATGCAATCCAGCGCGTGTGCGTGTCGAACAGCTCGCGCGCTGCATGCTCGCCCTTCGGCGACAACTGCACCAGCACCTTTCGGCGATCGTCCTTGCTCTGCTGCCTCGCGAGAAAGCCGTCCCGCTCCAGCCCGTCCAGAAGTCCGGTAACGGTTGCGCGTGTGACGCCGGCCCGATCGGCAAGCTCATATGGTGACAATCCCTGCGGCAGCTGGTGCAGCAGGAAAAGCAGAACGAACTTTCCCTCTGAGAGATTGTGTGGCGCGAGGCGCGCAGCACAGTCGCGATCGATGGCGGCGGCAAGTGCCATGACTTCGAAGCACAGACGCAGGTTGGCGGTTGGTAGGTGTCCGCGCTGTTCGGCTTCGGTGATCAGGGCGAGGTGCTTTTGCTCAAGTATATCCATAAGGCGCCATATAGTATGGCGCCAAATTAAGAGTCAATGGGTTCGCCGAAGGCACGCATGCGGGTTCGCTCGCGCCGCCGGTCAGCGTCTTGCGGGTGTTTAGAGCGCGATGGAACCGCGCATCGCAGTCATGCAGGCGCCGGCAATGCTGGTTTTGCCTACGGTGCCGCCTTGCTTGCTGACGCTGACCTCGATGATGCTTCGGCGCCCCATCTCGAAGCCTTGCTCGATCGTCAGATCGACGTCGATGGTCTCCTCGGGCAGAAGCGAGACGAGATAGGCGCCAAGGGCGGCTGAGGCGCTGCCGGTCGCCGGGTCCTCAATGACGTTGTCGAGCGGCGCAAACATGCGGGCGCGCAGCTGCCATGGATTTTCGGCCGAGCGGGCATAGAGGAACAGGCTGAAGCTGTCTTCGTCTGGCTTGTAGCGCCGATTGGCGGCCTCGAAGGCGGTGACGTTGGGACGCGCCGCCGACAGCGCGGCTACGTCTTTCAGTTCCGCGACCGCGAAGGGCAGGCCAACGGAAACGCGCACCGGTGCATGGTTGGCGGTGCTGACGACATCGGGTGCGACCATGGCGCAGGCGGCGATCGTCTCGACATCGATGCTGGGTCCGATGCTCAAGGCGCGCGGCACGACGATACGCGCCTCCTTCACCGCGCCATCGGCGCGCGACAGGGCGACCTCGACCAGGCCGGCGAGCTCTTCAAACCGCAGGTGATCGCCGGGCGCCCGGCCGAAAATCTCCGCCTGCTGGCCGAGCACGAAGGCGGTGCCGACATTCGGGTGTCCGGCGAAGGGGATCTCCATCGTCGGCGTGAAAATGCGCACCCGCGCGCTGTTGGCAGGATCCTCCGGCGGCAGCACGAAGGTGACTTCGGAATAGCCGAACTCGGTTGCGATCGCCTGCATCTGCGCATCGTTTAAACCCCGTGCGTCCGGGATGACGGCAAGCTGGTTGCCGGCGAAACGATTTTCAGTGAAGACGTCGACGGTGATGTAGTCGACGGAGTGCACGGGGGCAAAAGAAGTCATGAACGCTCGCTTCCGCTGGATGCGGCGGCGATCAGCGCCGCCTGATGGCCTGGATCGAAAGGCTTAAGGCAGGCGGCGAAACCGGCAAAGACACCAACTTGTCTTGGTGACAAGATCGGCATTTACACTCTACGGCGAGCGGCAAACCATGCGGGGGCCGCACGAAAAGGGGCCAATAAATGGCCCCTTGCGTCGTCTTCGACTTGGCTGACGGCGGCGCTCAGGCGGCCTTCTCCAGGTCCTTCTTCCAGCTGCCCTTGGCGGCCAGGCTGCACATTTCGGCGCGGTGCGAGAAGGCCCGCTGGCCGGCAGCGACGTTCTCGGCCTTGCCGTTCCAGGCGGACAGCGCTTCCTGCTGCAGGGCGCGGCCGTAGGAGAAGGTGAGCTTCCAGGGCAGATTGTGGGTCGCATTCATGGCCGAGAGATGGGCCGTCGCCTCCTCGGTCGTCTGGCCACCGGAAAGGAAGGCGATGCCGGGAACGGCTGATGGCACCGTGCGTCGCAGCACCTTGATCGTGCGTTCGGCGACTTCGGCGACGGACGCCTTGCGCGCCTTCTTGCCATCGATGACCATGCTCGGCTTCAGGATCATGCCTTCGAGCTTTACACGCATCTCGGCGAGCGCCTCGAAAGTGACGCGCAGCGTCCATTCGGTGACCTCCTGCGACCGGTCGATCGAGTGATCGCCCGGCGCGCCATCCATCAGCACCTCCGGCTCGACGATCGGAACGATGCCGGCTTCCTGGCAAAGGGCGGCGTAGCGCGCGAGCGCATGGGCGTTCGCCCTGACGGCACCTGGGCTCGGCAACGTGTCCGAAATGGCAATCACGCCACGCCATTTGGCAAAGCGGGCACCGGCCTCGTAATATTTCGTCAGGCGTTGTGCGAGCCCGTCGAGACCTTCGGTGATCGTTTCCGCCGGAAAATTGGTCATCGGCTTGGCACCGGCATCGACCTTGATGCCCGGGATCGACCCGGCGGCGCGGATGACGTCCACCAGCGGCGTGCCGTCGGCCGCCTTCTGGAACAGTGTCTCTTCGTAGAGAATGACGCCGGAAATGTACTTGCGCATCGCCTCGTCGGCGCGAACGAGCATTTCGCGATAGTCGCGCCGCGATGTCTCGGTCGATTCCAGACCGATGCCGTCGAAGCGCTTCTTGATCGTCGCCGTGGACTCGTCGGCGGCAAGCAGACCCCGGCCGTTTGCGACCATGGCAACTGCGATGTCTTCCAGTCTTTCGCTCATGTTTTTCTCCCTAGGTCACGATGATTTGGGCCGGGCCGGACCAAATCATAACCGTGATCGTTCCCAATAAGTAGAGCGGGATACGGACGGAAAAAGCAGGCGTTTTCCTCATCCCGCTCAGCGCCGATCAGCAAGGATCAGGCAACCACTGAAACCGTTTCGGGGCAATCGGTGCGCACGTGACCGCCACGCCCCCAAACAGGGCGTGAGTAACAGGGGAAATTGTCCGGGAAAAAGGCAGGAAAAGCGACTGAAACGATTTAAATAATTTTAATCGTTTGAATTATCTTGGTTTTTTCTGTGTCTCAGGCGCGCGGGTAACCCGCGCGCCTGAGCGCCTGACTTACTTCTGCTGCTTGAGGATGTCGACGCCCGGCAGCGGCTTGCCTTCCATCCACTCGAGGAAGGCGCCGCCGGCGGTCGAGACATAGCTGAAATCGTCCGTGACTTCGGCGTGGTTGAGGGCTGCAACCGTATCGCCGCCGCCGGCGACCGACACGAGCGATCCCTGGCGGGTGCGGGCAGCCGCATGCTTGGCAACGGCGACCGTCGCCTTGTCGAAGGGGGCGATTTCGAAGGCGCCGAGCGGACCGTTCCAGACCAGTGTCTCGGCCTTGGAGATCCAGTCGTTGACCGCAGCGATCGACTTCGGACCGACGTCCAGCATCATCGCATCCGCCGGGATGGCGTTGATCTCCACCACTTCATTGTCGGCGCCGGCCTTGAATTCGCGGGCGACAACGCCGTCTTCCGGCAGGACGATGGCGCAACCGGCTTCAGCCGCTGCAGTGATGATCGCCTTGGCGGTATCGGCGAGATCGTGCTCGCAGAGCGACTTGCCAACATTGACGCCCTTTGCGGCGATGAAGGTATTGGCCATGCCGCCACCGATGACGAGGGCGTCGACCTTCTTCACGAGGTTCTGCAGCAGATCGATCTTGGTCGAGACCTTGGCGCCGCCGACGATGGCAACGACCGGGCGCTTCGGCTGGCCGAGACCCTTTTCAAGTGCCTCGAGCTCGGCCTGCATCGTGCGGCCGGCATAGGCCGGCAGGTGGTGGGCAAGGCCCTCGGTCGAGGCGTGGGCGCGGTGCGCGGCCGAGAAGGCATCGTTGACATAGATGTCGCCGTTGGTGGCGAGTGCCTTGACGAAGTCTGGTTCGTTCTTCTCTTCGCCCTTGTGGAAGCGGGTGTTTTCGAGCAGCAGCACGTCGCCGTCGTTCATCTCGGCAATGGCGTTTGCGGCCTTGTCGCCGATGCAGTCGGCGGCAAAGTGAACGCGCTGGTCGAGGATGTCTTCCACTGCCGGTGCAATGGTCTTCAGCGACATTTCGGCGACCGGCTCACCCTTCGGGCGGCCGAAATGCGCCAGCAGAATGACCTTGGCGCCCTTTTCCGACAGTTCGCGGATAGTCGGCGCGACGCGTTCGATGCGGGTTGCGTCGGTGACCACGCCGTCCTTGACCGGCACGTTGAGGTCGACACGCACAAGCACGCGCTTGCCGGCAATGTCGGTCAGGTCGTCGAGGGTCTTGAAAGTCATCAGATTGTCTCCGGTGATAGTCTCTGGAAAAGGGTGGGGTAGTCGATGACGAGGCCGTCCTCGTCCACGGGCAGGTCTGCGGCAAAGCTGCGGTCCTCGGCCTCGTAGCGATAGAGCCTGCCATCATCGAAGCAGGTATAGTGCTGGCCGTCGACCACCGGTTCAAAGGTGTCGAACGGCACGTACAGCATTTTCAGCCGCGCCTTGCCGGCCTTGCAATCAAGGCCGAGACGGCGGATCGGCAGGGTGTTGGTGAAGGGCGTGCCGGCAAGGTCGATGTCGATGCATCCGTCGAATTCGGGCAGCGCCGTGCCTCCCGACGTCGCCCATTGGCCCGGAGCATCCGAGCGCAGATGAAGGCTCCGGCCATCGGTCGTATCGACCATGAGCTTTCGAACCAGCCATCCGGCATCGCAATCGATCCGGTAGCGCACACCGTAGGGCGTGCCGCCGCGGTTGCCGATCAGAACGCCAACGGCGCGGATGACCGCGCCGTTGGCTGTGTCGATTTGCGTCAGCGTCAGATGTTCGAGCCCTTCCCCCTCCAGCGGACGCCAGCGGACCGTCGTTTGGGAAAGGGCGCGAAACATCGGAGTTAGATGAGCTTGCTGAGCGCAACCGCAGTGTCGGACATGCGGTTGGAGAAGCCCCACTCGTTGTCGTACCAGGTCAGGATCGACACGAACTTGCCTTCCATCACCTTGGTCTGGTCCATGTGGAAGACCGAGGAATGCGGGTCGTGGTTGAAGTCGATCGAGACGTTCGGAGCGAGCGTGTAGCCGAGGATGCCCTTGAGCGGGCCGTCAGCAGCTGCCTTGATCGCAGCGTTGATCTCTTCCTTGGTGGTTTCGCGCTTGGCGACGAACTTGAGGTCGACGACCGAGACGTTCGGGGTCGGAACGCGCATGGCGAAGCCGTCGAGCTTGCCCTTCAGTTCCGGCAGAACCAGGCCAACGGCCTTGGCAGCACCGGTCGAGGTCGGGATCATCGACAGGGCTGCAGCGCGAGCGCGGTACAGATCCTTGTGCATCTGGTCGAGCGACGGCTGGTCGTTGGTGTAGGAGTGGATCGTCGTCATCATGCCGTGGTCGATGCCGATGACGTCGTTCAGGACCTTGGCGACCGGTGCAAGGCAGTTGGTCGTGCACGATGCGTTGGAGATGACGAGGTGATCCTTCGTCAGCTTGTCGTGGTTGACGCCGTAAACGACGGTGAGATCGGCGCCCTCGGCCGGAGCCGAAACGATGACGCGCTTGGCGCCGGCTTCCAGGTGTGCGGCTGCCTTGTCGCGGGCGGTGAAGATGCCGGTGCATTCCATCGCGACGTCGACGCCGAGTTCCTTGTGCGGCAGTTCGGCCGGGTTGCGGATCGCGGTGACCTTGATCGGCTTGCCGCCGTTGATGATGATCGCATCGCCTTCGACCTTCACATCAGCCGGGAAACGGCCGTGGATGGAATCGAAACGCAGCAGGTGTGCGTTGGTCTCGACCGGGCCGAGGTCGTTGATGGCAACGACTTCAATATCCTTGCGGCCGGATTCAACGATGGCGCGCAGCACGTTGCGGCCGATGCGGCCAAAACCGTTAATGGCGACTTTCACTGTCATATCGGGTCTCTCCCTGTCTGAATGGCATGGTCGGAAAAAAGCGGGGCGCGCTTTCACGCGCGCCCCGCGGCTTGATCAGGAAAGCTTGGCTTCCGCAGCGGCGACGACCGCCTCAGGCGTGATGCCGAAGTGCTTGTAGAGTTCCTTGTAGGGACCGGAAGCACCGAAGGACGACATGCCGATGAAGGCACCGTCGCTGCCGATGAAATGATCCCAACCCTGGCGGATGCCGGCTTCGACGGCGATCTTGACCGGCGAGTTGCCGATGATCGCCTGCTGGTAGTCTTCGCTCTGCTCGGCAAAGAGTTCGAAGCAGGGGACCGAGACGACGCGGGTCGCGATGCCCTTGGCGGTCAGCGCCTGGCAGGCCTTGACGGCGATTTCGACTTCCGAACCAGTGGCGAAGATCGTCACCTTGGCGTCGCTTGCCGAGATCAGGTCGTAGGCGCCGCGAGCGCAGAGGTTCTCTTCCTCATACTCGGTGCGCACGGCCATCAGGTTCTGGCGGGTGAGCGCGATGCCGGACGGACGGTTGTGGCTTTCAAGCGCCAGCTGCCAGCACTCGGCCGTTTCCGTGGCGTCGGCCGGGCGGAACATCAGGAGGTTCGGGATGGCGCGCAGCGCCGCCATGTGCTCGACCGGCTGATGCGTCGGGCCGTCTTCGCCAAGGCCGATGGAATCATGCGTCAGCACGTGGATGACGCGGATGCCCATCAGGGCGGCCAGGCGGATCGACGGACGGCAGTAGTCCGAGAAGATCAGGAAGCCGCCGGAGTAGGGGATGATGCCGCCATGCAGTGCCATGCCGTTCATCGCTGCCGCCATGCCGTGCTCGCGCACGCCGTAGTGGATGTAGCGGCCGGAGAAATCGTCCGGGGTGATCGACTTGGTCTGGCTGGTCTTGGTGTTGTTGGAGCCGGTCAGGTCGGCCGAGCCGCCGATCGTTTCGGCCAGAACGCCGTTGATGACTTCGAGCGCGTCTTCGGAAGCCTTGCGGGTTGCCGGCGACGGCTTGGTCTCGGCCAGCTTGCGCTTGTAGTCGTCGATGGCCGACGACAGGCGGCCTTCGAGTTCGCCGGAGAAGCGGCGAACGAACTGTGCCTTCTTCTCGGCGTCGCTCTTGTCGAGGCGCTCTTCCCAGTCCTTGCGGGTCTTGGTCGAACGCAGGCCGGCCAGGCGCCAGGCGTCGAGCACGTCGGACGGAACGACGAAGGCTTCGGATTCCCAGTTCAGTGCCTTGCGGGTGGCGGCGATTTCCTCGGCGCCGAGCGGCGAACCGTGAACCTTGTGGGTGCCGGCCTTGTTCGGCGCGCCGAAACCGATCGTCGTCTTGCACGCGATCATGGTCGGCTTGTCGGACTTCTGCGCCTGTTCGATCGCAGCGGCAATGGCTTCCGGATCATGGCCGTCGACGGCAATGGTGTTCCAGTTCGAGGCGCGGAAGCGGGCGTGCTGGTCGGTCGAGTCGGCGATCGAGATCGGGCCGTCGATCGAAATGTTGTTGTCGTCCCAGAAGACGATCAGCTTGTTGAGCTTGAGGTGGCCGGCAAGCGAAATCGCTTCCTGGCTGATGCCTTCCATGAGGCAGCCGTCGCCCGCGAGCGCATAGGTGTAGTGCTCCATCAGGTCGGCGCCGAACTCGTCGCGCAGCTTGCGCTCGGCGATCGCCATGCCGACGGCATTGGCAATGCCCTGGCCGAGCGGGCCGGTGGTCGTCTCGATGCCGGCGGCGTGGCCATATTCCGGGTGACCGGCGGTGCGGGCGCCGAGTTGGCGGAAATTCTTGATCTCTTCGATGGAGATGTCTTCGTAGCCCGTCAAATAGAGCAGCGAATAAAGCAGCATCGAGCCGTGACCGGCCGACAGCACGAAGCGGTCGCGGTTCGGCCAGGAGGGGTTTTTGGGATCGAAGCTGAGGAAGCGCGTGAAGAGGACTGTCGCTATGTCAGCCGCACCCATGGGCAGGCCGGGGTGACCTGAATTTGCCTTCTCGACGGCGTCCATGGAGAGGAAACGGATCGCATTCGCCATCCGGTCGTGTTTTTCGCGAGAGATCATGACTGTTCCGTTTTGAGTTCGGTGGTCAGGGGACGGTCTCTATCCTCCAAAGACCGTGCAAGAAGCGGCAGACAAATAGCATCTGCGCCGCGCGAGTCAACAAATACAGGCCTTTTGCGGCCATTGGCAGCATGGTTTTCAAGGGGTGATATCGCGTCGCAGCAGAGTTTTTGCGCTGCGGCCGGATGAGCCGGCTATACAAACCATCCACAGCTTCCGTAATGCTTTGCTACAGTTGGCATTGTTGAGATTTGCGTAATAGGTTTAAAAAGGAGTGAGCCGAAGCGGCGGACGGGATGCTGGCGATTCGGCCTCACGGGCGAGGTATCGAAAAACATGCCGGCAAAGACGGTCAAAGCGGCGATCGACGAACTGAAGAACGCGGTTCAGTCCCTGGAAAACGCGATCGACAGCCGTTTTGACAGGGAACGCGATCTCGGCGAGTTCGAGGGCGAGGTCCGGCGGGTCAATTCGGACCGGTCGCGACTGGCACAGGAACTCGACCAATCCCAATTCCGGGCAAACCGACTTGAAGAGGTCAACCGCGAGGTTTCCCGACGCCTCGTGACGGCGATGGAAACCATTCGAGCGGTGCTCGACCGCTGAGGTTTAAGCGACATGGCGCAGGTGACAGTATCGATCGACGGCAAGGCCTATCGCATGGCCTGCGAAGAGGGACAGGAAGATCATCTGATCGAACTGGCCACCAACTTCGATCAGTATGTCGGTCATTTGAAGACGCAGTTCGGCGAGATCGGCGATCTGCGGCTGACGGTCATGGCCGGCATCATGGTCATGGACGAACTCAGCGAAGTGAACCGCCGGCTGAAGGCGCTCGAAGCGGAAGTCGACACCCTCAAGCGGGGGCGCGACAGTACCCTCACCGACCAGGCAAGAAGCGAGGAGCTCCTGGCCTCGGCGCTGAGCGAAGTCACCTCGCAAATCCACACCATTGCCGCCAAGCTCAATGGCCGGGCAACGTCTTCGACAAACTGAGCTCTTTCGTCGGGCTGCCACTGGCGCGAAGCAGGGATAGGCTCTATATGTCGGATGCGGTCTGCGCTTCCCGACAGGATCCACAATCCCCGGGGCCTTACTCGATCTCAAGGGAGCTGTCCCTGGCCGGGCTTGTGGGCTCGGACATATGGCGCCCACCTACTTTGTAGGCACCCGGGATCGTAAAATATCCATCGGTTGGGTGGATCGCACCTCTTCCCTCTTCTCCATCAGTCTTAACCGGCGGCAAAAGCGCTGCGGATGGCGTCGGCCATCGCGTCGACGGTCTGCGAGCGCTTGCCGGGTCGGGTGCGCAGTACGACGTTGGAAAAATCGATGACGCTGAAGCCGTCTTCTTCGGTCAGTTCGCGGCAACCGGCCGGTATGGCGCTGCGCGACAACGGCGCAATGGCAAGCCCCGAGATCACGGCGGCGATCAGGCCGTTGCTGGTCCGGCTCGCATAGGCGACGCGGCTTTCGTGCCCACGATTCCACAGGCTCTTCATCGCAAGGTCATCGCACCACCCTCCTGCCAGATAGGTATAGGTGGCGATCGGCAGGGGCTGGCGTTCATGGGCCGCGTGCTGGTCCGAGGTCACCCATACAGTGGGATCGATCATGAGGACTTCGTTTTTCGTCGGTCCGCCAGGCTCGAAAACCACGGCGATGTCGATTTCGCCGGCAGCAAGGGCGTTGACGTTCGACATCGACACACCCTGCTGTACCGTCACCTCCACGCCGGGATGAACGGCGGCGAAGGCGCCCAAGGCTTTCGGAAGCGTGGAGTTGATGTATTCCTCGGAGATGCCAATCCTGACCGTTCCGTCGAGCGCCGGCTGGCGCATCGATGCCGCGGTATCGTCGAGCAGAGCCACGATCCGCCGGGCGTTGTCGACGAGACGCAAGCCCTGCGCCGTCGGCACCACGCCGCGCGAATGACGCTCGAACAGCGGGTCGCCGAGCATGTCCTCGAGTTTCTTGAGTTGCATGCTGACGGCGGACTGTGTGCGGCCGATGCTGTCGGCGGCGCGTGTCAGATTGCCGGCGTCGGCAACGGCGAGAAAGGTTCTGAGCAGATCGCTGTCGAGGGGGACGGACATTGTCTCTACCATCAGAGTTTCTGATGGCAGTCATGCTTGCAATTCGTTTGTCAGATGTCAACGAGGCGAGGACAATTAGCCGGTCCTATAGACATCAAGGCTGTCCCGATGAGCGTTCTTGCTCTTGTCTTCTTCTCCGATCTTCACACCACCATCCGTGCCCGGCTCGTGTCATCAAGTCGCTGGATGCTAATAGCCGCTTCCGTGGAGCCGCGGCCTGCGATCCCACGCGACAAGCCGCATCTGCTGCACGATGCAGGGCGCCGTGAGCTGCGGTTCGACGACCGCTGGCGGGAGGGTTTGGGCAGGGATGCGGTCTATCGGTCGCTCTGGATGTTATGAAATAATATCGAGACGGGCGGCGCGGAAAATCGCTTCTGCAAGATTGCCCGCCTGCAGCTTGCGCATGGCGTCCTGCAAGGCCCTGTCGATGCGGTCGAGGGGAATGTCGGTCTCGCGCATCATGTCCTGACGGGTGCGGCCGCGGGCGGCCAGCGTCAGGCAACGCAATTCCAACGGATCGAGTTCGATCATCTGGTCCTTCATGGACGTCGGCTTTTCCACTGCTGCCTGCAGGAGCGCGTCCATACATCGAACGCGGGCATTAGTTCCTGCTAATTATTTGAAATCACGACTGTATTTGCACGCGGCCCCACTCATGAGAAAGCGGAACCGTTGTCCATGATGAACGGAACGCTAACTCTGTGCCGTTGCGGGAATGCGCTGTTCGACTGTCGCAAACTGTTGCAAAACCGGCGGTGACGTGGTTCGAGCTAAAGGCCGCAACGCGCTATGCCACAGGCGTCGAGGCGGGAAATCGATCGGTCCACGATGTTCTGTTTCATTTTGGGAAAAGAATGTGCGGGCGGTCGAATATTTGCGCGCAGTCTGTCGGAGGGGAATGATGTCACCAAAGGATCTGAAGGCCGCTCTGCGCAAGGAGAAGCTGGCGCTTCGCGACGCGATGGCGCCGGAGAGCCGCATCGAGGCAAGCCTGACCATGGCCGATCACGCTGGCGACGTCATTGCGCTCGATCCCGGCCATATCGTTGCCGGCTTTTGGCCGATCCGTTCCGAGATGGACATCCGGCCGCTGATGGCGCGCCTTCGGGATCGCGGCGCGCGGCTCTGCCTGCCCGTAATCATCGACAAGAAGACGATCGTGTTCCGCGAATTGCTCAATGGCGCTTCCGTCATCGAGACCGGTTTCGGCACGACGGGGCCTGGCCCGGATGCGCCGGAACTCGACCCCGATATCATGCTCGTGCCACTGTCGGCCTTCGATGCGACCGGTCATCGCATCGGCTACGGCGCCGGATATTACGACCGCGCCATCGACAAACTGCGCAACAAAGGGCATCTGCCGAAGCTGATCGGGATTGCATTTGACTGCCAGGAAGTGGCATCAGTGCCCGCTGAACCGCACGACGTCGCGCTGGACGCCGTCCTCACGGAGAGCGGATTTCGACATTTCTAGAGGGTTTCAGGCAATCTACGGATTCGTGGAAACGCTCTATCTCTTTGTTGTTTTACGCAGTTCCGGACGCAAAACCTCCTGGAACTGCTCTGGTGGGATTGAACGGGCATGAGGCTTTTGTTTCTGGGAGATATGGTTGGCAAGACGGGCCGCACGGCGGTCTGGGAGCGTCTTCCGGGGCTGGTCGGTGACCTCAAGCTGGACTTCGTCATCGTCAACGGCGAGAACGCCGCCGGCGGCTTCGGCATCACCGAAGATATCTTTCTCGAGACGATCAATGCCGGTGCCGATGTCGTCACCACAGGCAACCATGTCTGGGACCAGAAGGAGGCGGTCGTCTTCTGCGAGCGGCATGACCAGTTTTTACGGCCGGCCAACTATCCGGCGGGCACGCCCGGGCGCGGATCGAACCTGTTCTTTGCCCGCAACGGCGCACGCGTGCTGGTTGCCAATGTCATGGGTCGCGTCTTCATGCACCCCGAACTCGACGATCCCTTCAAATCGGCCGAAGCGATCCTCGATGCCTGCCCGCTCGGCGAGCAGGCGGATGCCATCGTCTTCGACTTTCATGCCGAGGCGACGAGCGAGAAGCAGTGTTTCGGCCATTTCGTCGACGGACGGGCAAGCCTCGTCGTCGGCACCCACACCCATGTACCGACGGCCGATCATCAGATCCTCAACGGCGGCACCGCCTATATGAGTGACGCCGGCATGTGCGGCGACTATGATTCCTCGCTCGGCATGGACAAGGAAGAACCGCTGAACCGGTTTATTTCGAAGATGCCGAAGGGGCGTTTCGAGGCGGCATCGGGGCCGGCGACCATCTGCGGCCTCGGCGTCGAGATTTCCGACCGCACCGGCCTTGCCGAAAAGATCGCGCCGCTGCGCCTCGGTCCGAGATTGACCGAAACGATCCCGGATTTCTGGGCCTGAGCCATCCTCAGGTTGACGATTTTTGGTTGCCTGATCGTCTCGCCCGCGCCTGACCAAGGCGCGGGTTTGCACACGTATCACCTTCCCGGAATTGATTTTTTTCAAGGTGACAAGCCGGCGAAATGATGGCAGGGTAACGCTACGTCAGCGCCGTTCGGACACGGCTGACGCTCGCAAGTCTTCCATACTGAGTACCATCCGCAGCACAGGATTGCGGGTTCGAAATGTCGCCGCAGGTACTCGGACGACCAATGTCCCGTGCCGGGCGTTCTCGATTTTACTGCATAATTCCTTGGATCGGCGTCGATTTGAGGAGCAAATTATGCGGCGAGTTTCAAGCGTGACAGCGTCCTTTTGCGCTTCATATATGACGCGCGGCGCTGTCGGTGCATTCGGAGAGCGTGCATGTATTCAAGATGGCATTTGCCGATGATTTTCGGCGTTTCGATTTCCCTTTTCTCTGCAGCCAACGTCGTCGCGCAGGATGCGCAGCTTCCCACCGTCACTGCCGCCAAGCCGGTCGTTCGCGATGTGATTGACAGCGACGAGTTCATCGGTCGCTTCGAGGCAGTCGATGAAGTTTCCGTCCGCGCCCGCGTCGGGGGCTATCTCGACGAGGTCAACTTCACCGACGGTGCCCTGGTGAAGAAGGGCGACAAGCTCTTCGTCATTGACCAACGCCCCTATCGCACCGCGCTATCGCAGGCGGAGGCGACGCTCGAGTCGACGCGTTCGTCTCTCGCCTTTGCCGAGACACAGTTCAAGCGCACGGAATCCCTGACTGGAACCGGCACGCTCTCCGTCTCGACGCTCGATGACCACCGCCGGGAATTGCTTTCGGCGCAAGCCGCCGTGCGCGGAGCGGAAGCCGCGGCCGAGCGCGCCAAGCTCGATCTCGACTATACGACGATCATCGCACCGCTGACCGGCCGCGTCGATCGCCGCCTGATCTCGACCGGCAACCTCGTTCAAGCGGACCAGACCGTGCTGACGACGATCGTTTCGCTCGATCCGATCGACTTCTATTTCGACGTCGATGAGCGTCGCCTGCTTTCCTATGCGCGTGTTGCTCGCGAACGCGGCAGCGCACTTCAGGAGGGCGGCGGCGCGCTCGATGTCATGGTCACCATCGCTGATTCCAACGAGGCGCCGTTCAAGGGCAAGCTCGATTTCGCCGAGAACCGGCTGGACCAGGCAAGCGGCACGATGCGGGTGCGTGCGCGCTTCGACAATCCCAACTACGTGCTGCAGCCGGGTCTCTTCGGTCGCGCCGAACTCGAGGGCTCGAACACCTACAAGGCTGTGCTCATTCCCGATGAAGCGATCGGCGCCGACCAGAACGAACGCATCGTTTATGAGGTGCGCGAAGACGGCACCGTTGCGACCAAGCCGGTGCGGCTCGGACCGAAGCTTCATGGCTATCGTGTCATCCGCAGCGGCATGACCGGCGACGAAACCATCGTGGTCAACGGCTTGATGCGGGCACGTCCGGGCACGAAGGTGAAGCCCGAGATCGTTGAACTGCCTCCTGAAGCTCAAGCGGCGGGGAGCGCTCAATGAGGTTTGCCCATTTCTTCGTAGACCGCCCGATCTTCGCATCGGTGCTTTCGATCGTGTTGCTGATCGTCGGCAGCATCGCCTACTTCCAGCTGCCGGTGGCGCAGTATCCGGAAATCGCACCGCCGACCATCGTCGTTCGCGCCGCCTATCCGGGCGCTGATGCCGAAACCATCGCCAACACGGTGGCAACGCCACTGGAACAGGAAATCAACGGCGTCGAGAACATGCTCTACATGTCCTCCTATTCGACCGCCGACGGTTCGATGGCGCTGACCATCACCTTCAAGCTCGGAACGGACCTCGATCAGGCCCAGGTTCTCGTGCAGAACCGCGTGTCCATCGCCGAACCGCGCCTGCCCGAAGATGTCCGGCGCATCGGCATCACTACGGCGAAAAGTTCACCCGACCTGATGATGGTCGTGCATCTGCTGTCGCCGAACGAACGTTACGACCAGCTCTACGTCTCGAACTATGCCCGCACCCGCATCCGCGACCTGCTGGTCCGTCTCGACGGCGTCGGTGACGTCATCCTGTTCGGCGAGCGTGAGTATGCGCTGCGCGTCTGGCTCGATCCGGAAAAGCTCTCGGCCTACGGAATGACGGCAGGCGACGTCGTGCAGGCGCTGCGGGAGCAGAACGTGCAGGTCTCGGGCGGTTCGATCGGCGCACCGCCGACACCGGGCGACAGCGCGTTCCAATATACTGTTACCACCGACGGCCGCTTCAGCGATGCCCGCCAGTTCCGCTACGTCATCGTCAAGGCGACGGAGAGCGGACGGCTGGTGCAGCTGCAGGACGTGGCGCGCATCGAACTCGGCGCCCGCGAATACGTCAACAACAGCTATCTGGACGGCAGCCCGGCCGTGGCGCTCGGCATCTTCTCGCGGCCGGGTACCAACGCGCTCGACGCGGCCGACGCGATCCAGAAGGTGATGACGGACGTTTCGAAGGACTTTCCGGAGGGCCTCGAATACCGGATCGTCTACAATCCGACCGAGTTCATCTCCGAATCGATCAACGAGGTCTACAAGACGATCGGCGAAGCCGCCATTCTGGTGGCGCTCGTGGTTCTCATCTTCCTGCAATCCTGGCGCACGGCGATCATCCCGATCGTGGCGATCCCGGTGTCGCTTGTCGGCACCTTCGCATTCCTTTACGCCTTCGGCTTCTCGCTCAACATGCTGACACTGTTCGGCCTGGTGCTGGCGATCGGCATCGTCGTCGACGATGCCATCGTCGTGGTCGAGAACGTCGAACGAAACCTGGCGCGCGGCATGACCCCGCGCGAGGCGTCGCACGTGACCATGGACGAAGTGGGGGCAGCGGTCATCGCGATCTCGCTGGTGCTGACCGCCGTCTTCATCCCGACGGCCTTCATCCCGGGTATTGCCGGCCAGTTCTATCTGCAGTTCGCCGTCACGATTTCAGTGGCGACGGTGATTTCCGCCTTCAATTCGCTGACGCTGTCGCCGGCGCTCGCGGCAATCCTGTTGAAACCGCACGAGAACAATCACCACGAAAGCGGCAACCCGCTCACCCGGTTTGGTCGGTCGCTGGCAAACGGCTTCAACAACGGTTTCGACCGCATGGCTGAAGGCTACGCCTGGATCGTGCGCAAGCTGATTTCGACAAAAACGGCGCTCGCTGCGGCGCTCGTCGTCTTCGTCGGCCTGCTTGGCGCCACCTGGTACATGGCGCAGATCGTGCCGAGCGGCTTCGTACCGACCATGGACCAGGGTTATGCCATCGTCGTCATCCAGCTTCCCGACGGCGCGTCGCTCGATCGGACCGATGCGGTGGTCAAGCGCGCTTCGAAGATCATCCAGGAAGTGCCCGGCGTGAAAAACGCCGTCGCCTTCGCCGGTTTCAACGGCGCGACCTTCACCAATGCGTCCAATGCCGGTGTCATCTTCGCGTCCTTCAAGAGCTTCGAGGAGCGGCTCAAGCACGGCGAGAGCGCCAACCAGATCATCGGCCAACTCTATGGCAGCCTGCAAAGTATCCAGGAGGCCTTCATCATCGCCGTTCCCCCGCCGTCGGTGCGTGGCATCGGCAACTCCGGCGGCTTCAAAATGCAGATTGTCGACCGGCAGAGTGCCGACATGCGCCGCGTGCTGGGGCTGGCCTACCAGATGATGGGTGCTGCCAACCAGACCGAGGGGCTGACCGGCGTCTTCACGACGTTCTCGGCGTCGAGCCCGCAATACTTCCTGGCGATCGATCGCGACAAGGCGAGGACCTTGAACGTGCCGATCCCGAATATCTTCGAGGCACTGTCGATCAATCTCGGCACGTCCTATGTCAACGACTTCAATGCCTTTGGCCGCGTCTATCAGGTGCGGGCACAGGCCGACCAGCAGTACCGTCTGGAGCGCGACGACATCCTGGCGCTGAAGGTCCGCTCTGCCACCGGCGCACTGGTGCCCATGGGCACGCTGGTCGAGATTCGCGACACTGCGGGTCCCGCCCTGGTGCAGCGATACAATATGTATGTCTCGGTACCGTTGCAGGGCAACCCGGCGCCGGGTGTCTCGACCGGCACGAGCCTCGACAAGATGGAGGTGCTTGCGGCCCAGATGCTGCCACAAGGCACATCGTTCGAGTGGACGGAACTCGCCTTCCAGGAGCGCCAGACGGGCAACACCGCGGTCTTCATCTTCGCGCTGTCGGTCGTCTTTGTGTTCCTGGCGCTGGCAGCGCAGTATGAAAGCTGGGTCCTGCCGCTGGCGATCATCCTGATCGTGCCGCTCGGTGTGCTCTCGGCACTCATCGGCGTTTTCCTACGGGGGCTCGACAACAACGTGCTGACCCAGATCGGGTTGATCGTGCTGATCGGGCTTGCGGCGAAGAACGCGATCCTGATTGTCGAGTTCGCCCGCCAGGGCGAGGATGAGGGGAAAACACCGATCGAAGCGGCGGTCGAGGCCAGCCAGTTGCGTCTGCGGCCGATCCTGATGACTGCCTTCGCCTTCATCCTCGGCGTCGTGCCGCTGATGATCGCCACGGGACCCGGTGCCGAAATGCGCCAGTCGCTCGGAACGGCGGTGTTCTCCGGCATGCTCGGCGTGACCTTCCTTGGCCTGTTCCTGACGCCGGTCTTCTACGTTACGCTGCGTTCGTTCCGCCGGCGCAAGCCGGTTGCGGCGACCGAGCCGATGGCGACGCCGGCCGAGTAACACGAGCGCTGTTGCTTGTGATCCAACGCCCCGGTGGCAGCGCCGGGGCGTTTCGCTGTGAACAGGACGCGCGACGCTGTTCGCAATGCCAGCACAATGACGCAAACGTGAGTGCCTGACGCAGCTTTGTCGCTGGACGTTACGGCGCGCTTGCACAATCCTCCTTTCGCCCGTGACGGCAGCGTTTCTCGAATTGACGTGTTCGCTGCCGATACTCTCAAACGGCCGCATGACCTGTACCCAAGCCGAATGGGCTTGAGCACAGGTCATGCGTGCGCGGTGTGAAAGGTGATGGATGATGCTCCGCTACCTTGCCTACACTTTTGCCGCCATCTGGCTTCTGCATGCCTTCTGGCCGTCGGCCGCGCATGCACAGGCAGCGCCCGCACAAGTGAGCCAATGCCAGGCGATCGCCGAGGCGTTGCCTCAGACCGCGTTCGCCAGTTTTACACCGGCCGCCGCAACGAAGGGGCAGACGGCCGCTGGTGAAGTGACGATCAGCTATCTCGGCCACTCGACCTTTCTGATCGAGACGCCGGGCGGCGTGTCGATCGCCACGGACTATAATGGCTGGTTCCGTCCGTCGGCGCCGCCGACCGTGGTGACGATGAACAAGGCGCATTCCAGCCACTACACATTGACGCCGGATCCGGCGATCCGCACGGTGCTGCATGGTTGGGGTGAAGACGGCGAGCCGGCGCGGCACGACCTCGTCGTCGGCGATGCCTATATCCGCAATGTCACCACGGACATCCGCTCCGGCGCCGTGACGATGGAGCATGATGGCAATTCCATCTTCATCTTCGAGGTGGCGGGTCTGTGCATCGGCCATCTCGGCCATCTGCACCACGAGCTCGATGACAGCCACTACCGGCAGATCGGCAGGCTCGATGTGCTGATGGTGCCGGTCGATGGCGGGCTGACGATGGGGGCCGAAAGCATGAGCCGCGTCGTTTCGCGGCTGCGCGCGGCGCTTATCCTGCCGATGCATCGGCGCGGTCCCCCGATCGACGCCTTCCTCGACATGTTCGGCGACGATTTCGACAAGAGCTTCGCGACCGGAGCGAGCGTCAAAGTCTCGCTGCGTTCCTTGCCAAGCAAACCGCTGATTTATATCCTCCAGGGCGTCTGAACATCGGGATTGCCCAATGAGATCGTTTGCAGCCGGCGTCGTTGCGTTTCTGTCCTTTTCAACAATGGTTTTGGTAACGGCGGCTCTGGCTGGAGGCGCGCCTGCGCCGCGCATGCCGCCTCCCGACACCCAGCACCCGCAAGCTGTTCCCCAGGCGACTGTCGCGCCCGTTGCCGAGCAGGAAGAGTTCGTGATGCCATCGGGCAATATCGGCTGCATCTACACACCCCCCGGCGGCACGCCGACCTATCAGCTTGCCGACGGCGGGCCGGAGCTCGCCTGCGATATCATCGCGCCGCGTTACGTCAGGGCAACGCTCGGACGGGCCGGCGCGGCAACGATCAATCGCGAGGTCGGAGATCCGAGCTGCTGTTCGGCCGGGCCGATCCTCGAATATAGGGCGACATGGCAGGGCGGGCCCTTTTCCTGCATCTCGGAACGAACGGGCCTTTCCTGCCGCCGCGAGGACGGCCATGCCTTCGTTCTCAGTCGCGGGCGCATCTCCGCCAACTGAAAAGAAACGCCCCCTGCTGGACGGAAAGCGGCAATAAAACTATAAGGCGCCCCATTCCATTCAAATTCATGCATGCAGAGGGTGCCATGGCTGGCCATTCACAGTTCAAGAACATCATGCACCGCAAGGGCCGTCAGGATGCGGTGCGCTCGAAAATGTTTTCCAAGCTCGCGCGCGAAATCACGGTTGCGGCGAAGACCGGCATGCCCGATCCGTCGATGAACGCGCGCCTGCGTCTGGCGATCCAGAACGCCAAGGCGCAATCGATGCCGAAGGACAACATCGAACGTGCGATCAAGAAGGCCTCCGGCGGCGACGCGGAGAACTACGAAGAAGTCCGTTACGAAGGTTATGGCCCGGGCGGCGTCGCTGTTATCGTCGAGGCGTTGACCGACAACCGCAACCGTACCGCCTCCAACGTCCGCTCGACCTTCACCAAGGCCGGTGGCGCGCTTGGTGAAACCGGTTCGGTTTCCTTCTCCTTCGACCGTGTCGGCGAGATCACCTACAAGCTTTCGGTCGGCGACGCCGACAAGGTGATGGAAGCGGCGATCGAAGCCGGTGCCGACGACGTGACCACCGACGAGGACGGCCACACGATCATCTGCGGCTTCGAAGCGATCGGCGAAGTCTCCAAGGCTCTGGAAGACACGCTCGGCGAAGCCGAAACCGTCAATGCGATCTGGAAAGCCCAGAACACCGTGCCTGTTGACGAGGAGAAGGCGCAGTCGCTGATGAAGCTCATCGACATTCTTGAAGACGACGACGACGTGCAGAACGTCTATTCGAACTTCGAAGTGTCCGATGAGGTCATGGCGAAGCTTTCGGCCTGATCCGGATTTTTTCAGGCCTACTGCATGTCTCCTTAAGTCCCATCCGATTTAGGGACAAAAACATGCAGCAATTCAAAGTGCTACAGCGACCTTTGCGCGTCCAATCGGACGCACTGCGCTGTAGACGTCTTGATCTACCCGTGTCCTAAAGGGCACGGGTTTTTCTTTGGGCGTCACCGATGGGATGTGACTGATGACGTATGAGTTCGCGATCTTCGACTTCGACGGTACACTCGCCGATACGGCGGAGCTGTTCATGGCGGCGAGCAACCTTGCCGCCGCGCGCTTTGGGTTTCGCCAGCTCACGGTCGAGGAGTTCAAGGGGCTGCGCGCCATGGGCAGTCGCGAGATCATCGCGCATCTCGGCGTACCGATGTGGAAACTGCCGCAGATCGCCACTTTCATGCGGCAGGAAATGGCCGCCCAGGCTCGGGCCATTCAGCTTTTCCCCGGCGTTTCGGGCATGCTGACGGCGCTGAAGTCGGCTGGCATCGGCATCGCGGTCGTCAGTTCGAATGGCGAAGCGGCCGTTCGCAAGGCGCTGGGCGAGACCGCTGGCGCTATCGACCTGTTCGAATGCGGCGCCACACTGTTCGGCAAGGCGCAGCATTTCAAGAGGGTCGTCAAGTTTGCCGGCATCGATCCTTCGCGGATGCTTGCGATCGGCGACGAGGCTCGCGACATCGAGGCAGCCCGCAAAGTACGCATTGCGGCGGGCGCCGTCGGCTGGGGCTACGCCGATCCGGCGTTCCTGAAATCGCTCGGGCCGGATCGTTTCTTCGATCGCATCGACGAGATCCTGCCGGCCTTTCGGGTCGCGGGGCGGGGCTGACCAACTGATCAGGCCGCCTTGGCAAGCTCCTGCTGCGCCTCGGCGAAAAGCCGAAGCGACTTGAGCCGGGCATCCATGTCGAAGATCGGCATCGAGATGATCAGTTCGTCCGCCTTCGTTTGGTCAAGGAACGTTTCGATCTTTCTGCGGATGGTCTCCGGTCCACCGACGATGGCATAGGACATCGCGTGATCGACAAAGATCTTCTCATCCGAACTCCATAGCCCATCCATGGACGCCACCGGCGCCGGGAACCGGCCGCGGGCGTTGCGCCGCAGGGCGACGAAGGATTGCTGCATCGACGTGAAGAGGTAGTTCGCCTCCTCGTCGGTGGCAGCTGCCACGCCCATGACGCCGACCATCACGTGCGGCTTGTTGAGCGTCTGCGAAGGCGTGAAGCGCTCGCGATAGATCTCAAGCGCCGACAGCAGCATGTCGGGCGCGAAATGCGAGGCAAAGGCAAAGGGCAAACCGAGCATGCCGGCGAGATGGGCGCTGTAGTGGCTCGATCCGAGCAGCCAGATCGGCACATTGGTGTCGGAACCCGGAACCGCGATGATCTTCTGATCCTCGGCGACGGGGCCGAGCAGTGCCTGCAGTTCGACGACGTCATTGGGGAAGTTGTTGGCGCTCGCCTCCATATTGCGGCGAAGCGCCTGGGCGGTGCGCATGTCGGTGCCCGGCGCGCGGCCGAGCCCGAGATCGATGCGGCCGGGATAGAGGGCGGCAAGTGTGCCGAACTGCTCGGCAATCACCAGCGGCGAATGGTTCGGTAGCATGATACCGCCGGAGCCGACGCGGATCGTCTTCGTTCCTGCGGCGACGTGGGAAATGACGATCGAGGTCGCCGCGCTGGCAATGCCCTTCATGCCGTGATGTTCGGCCAGCCAGAAGCGCTTGTAGCCGTTTTCTTCGGCCGCCTGCGCCAAGAGCCTCGAGTTTTCGAGCGATTGGGCGACACTGCCGCCTTCGGTGATCGGGGAGAGATCGAGGACGGAGAAAGTCGCCATGAGCCAGGCCTTTATTGAGCGAAATTGATTGAATGGCTATGTAAGGTCAAAATTCCTCAATCCAAGGGTAGCGCTTGAGATTTCCGACAGCCGCGCTTGCCTCATGTGGATGTTTTTGTTTTGTTCACTTTTTGCTGGCAGCGTCCGGACACGCAGCATAGGGTGAAATTCATGCAAACCACGATTCGCATCATCGGCATCGATCCGGGCCTCCGCCGTACCGGCTGGGGCATCATCGAAACGCTTGGCAATTCGCTGCGTTTCGTCGCCTCCGGCACGGTGACATCCGATGGCGACATGGATCTCGCTTCGCGGCTCTGCCAGCTGCATGATGGCCTGGCGGAAGTCGTGCACAGTTATCAGCCAGACGAGGCCGCGGTGGAGCAGACCTTCGTCAACAAGGATGCAACGGCGACGCTGAAGCTCGGGCAGGCGCGCGGCATCGCCATGCTGGTGCCGGCGCGCGCGGGCTTGAGGGTTGCCGAATATGCGCCGAACGCGGTCAAGAAGGCCGTCATCGGTGTCGGCCACGGTGAAAAGCAGCAAATCCACATGATGCTGAAAGTCCTGATGCCGAAGGCCGAGTTCAAGGGCAACGATGCTGCCGACGCGCTCGCGATTGCCATTTGCCACGCGCACAACCGCCTGTCGGTGACCAGCCGGCTTGCGGCCCTGATGGGGTAGTTGCGCTGGTGCCGTTAATTTCCGATGGTCGGTCCGATCATCCCGCAATCCATCCATGAGAGACGACGCCACATGATCGGCAAATTGAAGGGTACTATCGACGAAATCGGCGAGGATCATGTCGTTCTCGACGTGCATGGCGTCGGCTATGTCGCCCATTGTTCGGCGCGCACATTGTCGAAGCTCGGTTCGGCGGGAGAGGCGGCGGTGCTGTTTATCGAGACCTATGTGCGCGAGGACCAGTTGAAGCTGTTCGGCTTCCTGACGGCGCTGGAGCGCGAGTGGTTCCGGCTGTTGCAGAGCGTCCAGGGGGTGGGCTCCAAGGTGGCGCTCGCTCTTTTGTCGACGCTGACGCCGGGCGAGCTTGCAAACGCGATTGCGCTACAGGACAAGACCTCGGTGTCGCGCGCGCCGGGTGTCGGCCCGAAGGTGGCGGTGCGCATCGTCACCGAACTGAAAAACAAGGCACCGGCGTTTGCCGGCGAAATGTCCGGCACGATCGGCCTCAAGCAGGAGCTTGGCGAGGGTGTTGCCTCGGCGCCGGTTTCAGACGCGGTGTCGGCGTTGACCAACCTCGGCTATTCCCGCGACCAGGCTGCAAATGCGGTTGCCGCGGCGCTGAAGAACGGCGGCGAGGACGCCGACAGCGCCAAGCTGATCCGGCTTGGCCTCAAGGAGCTGGCGCGATGATTCCTTGCGTTGTCGTGCCGGCCGATGCAAAACGGGCATTCTCTTTAACACCACGCGCAAGAATGCCCGATCGATTGGAACGGATGGATGACTGAAGCCGCACGCCTGATAACGCCGGAAAAGCGCGGCGAAGATCTCGATGCGACGATGCGTCCGCAGTCTCTGGACGAATTCACCGGCCAGGCGGAAGCCCGCGCCAACCTGAAGATCTTCATCGAAGCGGCGAAGAACCGCGGCGAAGCGCTCGATCACGTGCTGTTCGTCGGGCCGCCCGGTCTCGGCAAGACGACGCTGGCGCAGATCATGGCCAAGGAGCTGGGCGTCAACTTCCGCTCGACCTCCGGGCCTGTTATCGCCAAGGCGGGCGATCTGGCAGCGCTCCTGACCAATCTCGAAGAGCGCGACGTTCTGTTCATCGACGAAATCCACCGGCTCAACCCGGCGGTCGAGGAAATCCTCTATCCGGCGATGGAAGACTTCCAGCTCGATCTGATCATCGGCGAGGGACCGGCGGCGCGATCGGTGAAGATCGATCTGTCGAAGTTCACGCTGGTCGCTGCAACCACCCGTCTCGGCCTGCTGACGACGCCGCTGCGCGACCGCTTCGGTATTCCGGTGCGGCTCAATTTCTATACGGTCGAGGAACTGGAATCGATCGTGCGCCGCGGCTCCCGGCTGATGGGGCTCGGCATGACCGACGACGGCGCACGCGAGATTGCGCGGCGCGCACGGGGAACGCCGCGGATCGCCGGCCGCCTGCTGCGTCGCGTGCGTGATTTTGCCGAAGTGGCCCGGGCCGAAGCGGTGACCAAGCAGATCGCCGACGAGGCGCTGACGCGGCTTCTCGTCGACAATATGGGGCTCGACCAGCTCGACCGGCGCTATCTCTTCATGATCGCCCAGAATTTCGCTGGCGGGCCTGTCGGCATCGAGACCATTGCCGCCGGGCTTTCCGAACCGCGCGATGCGATCGAAGACATCATCGAACCCTATCTGATCCAGCAGGGTTTCATCCAGCGCACGCCGCGCGGCCGCATATTGACCGCCAATGCCTGGAAACATATCGGCCTCAATCCGCCAAAAGAGGTCGAGGCGACCCAGTTTCGATTGACGCTCGAGGACGAGTAAATGATCACGCGCCGTGGGCTTCTGAAGTTTCTCGGCGGCGGGATTGCCAGCATGGCGGCGCTTGGCGGCTATGCCTTTGCCATCGAGCCGCTCGCCCGGCTGAGCGTGACGCGTTATGCGCTGACGCCGCCGGGCTGGTCGCCGGGCTTGAAGCTGCGGGTGGTGGCACTTGCGGACATCCACGCCTGTGAGCCATGGATGTCCGCCAACCGCATCGCCTCGATCTGCCGGCAGGCCAATGCGCTTGGTGGCGATATCACCGTCCTTCTCGGCGACTATGCCGCCGGCATGAACCTGGTGACACGCTATGTGCATTCCAGCGAATGGTCGAAGGCGCTCGCGACGCTTGAGGCGCCGCTCGGCGTGCATGCGATCATGGGCAATCACGACTGGTGGGAGGACAGGACCGCGCAGAAGAACAGCGGCGGCCTCACCTTCGGTCACAAGGCGCTCGCCGACGTCGGCATCAACGTCTACAGCAATCGCGCCATCCGCCTGGAAAAGGATGGCCTCGGCTTCTGGCTCGCCGGCCTCGAAGACCAACTCGCGTTGGTGCCGGGCAAGAAATGGATGCGCAAGCATATGCAGGGCCTCGACGATCTCGATGGCACGCTGGCACAAGTAGAAGACGACGCGCCGGTGATCCTGCTTGCCCATGAGCCCGACATTTTTCCGAAAGTGCCTTCGCGCGTTGCCTTGACGCTCTCGGGCCACACCCATGGTGGGCAGGTCCGGTTTCTCGGTCATGCTCCCGTCTTACCCTCGCGCTTCGGCGATCGGTATGCGTATGGTCATATGGTTGAAGACGATCGCAGCCTGATCGTTTCCGGCGGGCTCGGCTGCTCGATCGCGCCGGTCCGCTTCGGCGTGCCGCCGGAGATCGTCGTCATCGACCTCGGCTGAGGGGATTCCGGCCGCATGGCTTAGGCGCGCGGCCAAATGGCGTATTTCGGCGTGGCGGCGGGCTCGCTATGATCCGCGACAGCGCCACGCGTCTCATGAGACGCGCAGAGGTCGCTGTAGCACTTTGAATTGCTGCATGTTTCCTTGAACCGGATACGATTTAAGGAAACATGCAGTAGGGAAAGAGCCGGCCGTCGACGTTGGACGAGCGCTTTCCATTACCTGCATCGCCTCGATGAAGGTGGCAGGCGGCTTGGCGTCCATCCATTGAAGGGAAGAGTGAATGCTGGCGCGGCGCGGGTTCCTCAAGCTTCTCGGCGGGCTGGTGATGGCTGGGTTTGGCACCAGCGCCTATGCGGTGGGGGTCGAGCCGTTGCAGCGGCCGCTGGTGACGTCCTACGCTTTGCGGCCTGCCAACTGGCCGCCAGGCCTCAAGCTCAGGGTCGTCGTCCTGGCCGATATCCACGCCTGCGAACCCTGGATGCCTGTGCACCGGATTGCCGGCATCTGCGATCAGGCCAGTGCGCTTGGTGGCGACATCATCCTCCTTCTCGGCGACTATATGAGCAGCCTGCGCCTGACCGGTTTCATCGAACCCGCCCGTTGGGCCGAGGCATTGGCGCGGCTGAAAGCGCCTCTCGGGGTCCACGCGATCATAGGCAATCACGACTGGCTCAACGATCCGGTCGCCCGTCTGGCCGGGCATGGTCCGACGCTAGCCCACAGGGCGCTTGCCGGCGTTGGCATCCCGGTCTACGACAATCGTGCGCTGCGGCTCGAAAAGGACGGACGATCCTTCTGGCTCGCCGGTCTGGCCGATCAACTCGAGCCAACCTACCTGGCTCCCGACGGCTCAGGCATGATCCCCGGGCTCGATGACCTGCCCGGCACGATGGCCGGCATGGATGGTGACGATCCGATCATCCTGATGGCCCACGAGCCGGACATCTTTGTCGACGTGCCCCGGCGTGTATCGTTGACACTCGCCGGCCATACCCATGGCGGGCAGGTCAGGATTCTCGGCTATGCGCCGCTTGTCCCGTCGCGATACGGCAACCGCTATGCCTACGGCCACGTCGTCGAGGACGGTCGTCACATGATCGTCTCCGGTGGATTGGGTCTTTCGAATTTGCCGATCCGGATCGGATCGCCGCCGGAAATCGTTGCCATCGATATCGGCTAATGACAGCGTCGACTCAAGCAACGGGCTCGGTGATCTTGCCGAAGGTGAAGATGCAGATCGGCCGCTTGCTGATGGAAGGCATGTCGACCAAGCAGCGCAGCACCTTCCTCGTCTCCGGTGTAATATCGGCAACCTCCTGGTGCGTGCCGTTGATGCTCGGCGCATTGCCACAGCTCAATTTCGTCGTTCCGATGATGGTGATCCTGATGGCCTATGGCCTGCTGCTTGCCGCCGCGATCGTTGTCTCGCACAGCCTTCTCTTCGTGCTTCCGGCGGATAAAACCGGCAAATTCGATGAAAGCGCGGATCGAGCCGATGATGGGCCTGCTGTCGGTGGCTTGAGTTGGGGGATCACGGGTCTGGTTTGACCCGTGATCAGAAGGAAAGGCCCGTGACCTGAGACCCTGAACTTCCTCCAAATTTTGGTAGAGTCCGTCACATTGAGGAGACGGACGGAATGAAGCGTGCACGGTTCACGGAACAGCAGATCANTGACCTGAGACCCTGAACTTCCTCCAAATTTTGGTAGAGTCCGTCACATTGAGGAGACGGACGGAATGAAGCGTGCACGGTTCACGGAACAGCAGATCATCGGGATACTGAACGAGCAGGAGAGTGGCCAGAAGACGGCCGATGTCTGCCGCAGGCATGGGATATCGGAGGCAACCTTTTACAAATACAAGGCGAAGTATGGCGGCATGGATGTTTCCGACGCCAGGAAGCTAAAGGCTTTGGAAGATGAGAATGCCAAGCTGAAGAAACTGCTCGCCGAAGCAATGCTGGACAACGCGATCCTGAAGGACGTCGCATCAAAAAAATGGTGACGCCCGATGTGAAGCGAGATGCGGTGGCTCATGTCTGCAAGGAGCATGGTGTGAGCCAGCGTCGGGCGTGCGAGGTTTTGTCCATTGACCGGTCGAGCATGCGATATCGCAGTATTCGGCCTGATGACGCCCATATCCGGGATGCCATGAAGAAGGTAGCGTCAGAGCGCCGCCGTTTCGGCTATCGGCGCATCCACGTGATGTTGGATCGGCAGGGTATCGTCATGAACCTGAAGAAGCTCAGGCGGCTCTATCGGGAAGAGAAGCTGACCGTCCGCAAACGCGGCGGGCGCAAGCGTGCCCTGGGAACCAGGCGGYCGTTGGSATTGCCATCGCGTCCCAATGAGCGCTGGAGCCTGGACTTCGTTAGCGACGCCTTCACCGATGGTCGCCGCTTCCGCGTCCTGGCCGTTGTCGACGACTTCACCCGTGAGTGCTTGGCGCTAGTCGCCGACACGTCACTCTCAGGGCTGCGGCTTGCTCGGGAGTTGGATACGATCATCGCACGGCGCGGAAAGCCAAGGACCATTGTCTCTGACAATGGCACGGAAATGACCAGCATGGCCGTTCTCAAGTGGTGCCAGGGCACACACGTCGAATGGCATTACATCGCACCTGGCAAGCCGATGCAGAACGGTTTCGTTGAAAGCTTCAATGGCAGCTTCCGCGACGAATGCCTCAACGAAACCCTCTTCTCATCGCTGACACAGGCGCGGACGGACATCACAGCGTGGAAGGAGGACTACAACCGAAACAGACCACACTCATCGCTCGGAAATATCACACCCAGCGAATTCGCAATGAAAATGGCTATGGAAAAACAGGCCGCTTGAAGTCAGATTGAAACCAACGACTCTCCTGAAAAATGGAGGGAAGATGGGTCTCAGGTCA